>NZ_JBEXWT010000006.1:161228-170411 GCF_040629945.1 Kitasatospora sp. NPDC005856
TCGGCGCGCCCCGCGCGGTGCCGTATCAACGTCTCCCCCCCCCCCCGCCTCCGTGCTGTCCGGCCCGGGCCCTGCTCCGCCCGAACGACCTCGGCATATGATCACCCGATCGGCCATTTCCGCAGGTCAGGACGGCGAGTCTGACGGTCCGTTAGGTCTGTTCGGATGGCGGCGTCGATTGCGAGGGGTCGCGACCCATGGCTGTCTGGTTCTGGCAGGGCCGACCGGCGCTGCCGACTGATACCTCGTAATCCTCGGAGGAAACCATCATGCGTGCTCTCAAGCGTGTCCTGGCCGTCAGCGCCCTCACCGTCCCGCTCGTGATCGGCTGCGCCGGCCTGGCCTCGGCCACCGAGGGCCTGGACGCGAGCTGGGGCCAGGGCTTCTTCACCGCCAACCAGCACGGCGCCGGGGTCGGGGCCAACGAGTCCTCCGTCAGTTCTGACGGTGTCTCGCACGCCAACTTCTGGATCTGGTCCGACGACGACGGCGTGACCGGCTCGTTCACCGGTTCCGGCGCCACGTGGAACAACGGCTGACCGACCCCCGCCACCGGAGGCGTGAGGCCCCGGGCGGGGCCTAGCGATCCGGTTCCCGGAATGACGAAACGGCCGGTCGACCACGAGGTCGACCGGCCGTTCCCGTTGAACACCCGTGGGCGCAGGGAAGGGCATCACATGGCACGGGGACTCAGGCCCGCGGAGCCGGCGCGGCAGGCGTGGACGACGAACCGTCCGCTGGCCGGCACGGCCGCGCTGATGGTCCTCATGCTGGCCGTCGCCCTGGTCGGCCTGATCACCGATCCCCGGTCGATCACGGGGCAGCCCGCCTGGGCGAAGCCCGCACGCTTCGCGCTCTCGATCGGCCTCTACACCCTCACCCTGCTGTGGCTGCTCACCTTCGTCCGCGGCCACGACCGCCTCGTCCGGGCCGTCTCCCGGGTGACGGCCGTGTCCCTGACCGTCGAGATGGCCCTGATCGCCGCCGCCGCCGCGTCCGGAACCACCAGCCACTTCAACTTCGGCTCCACGACGGCGACGGCGGTGTGGATGACGATGGCCGCCTTCATCGTCGCCACCTGGGCGATGGCCCTGGCGACCGTCGTCCTGCTGCTGCGCCGGCGGGTGCGACCGCCGGTGTTCGCGTGGGGGCTGCGCCTGGGCATGGGGGTGAGCGCACTGGGCATGGCCGTCGCGTTCCTGATGACGATGCCCACCTCCCGGCAGCGCGCGGCCGCCGCACAGGGCCACGGTCTGCCGGTCGTCGGCGCGCACACCGTAGGGCTCGCCGACGGCGGGCCGGGGCTTCCCGTCACCGACTGGAGCATCCACGCGGGCGACCTGCGGATCCCCCACTTCGCCGGACTCCACGCCCTCCAGGTGCTGCCGCTGATCGGCTTCCTCCTCGCCACCCGGCCGCGCGGGCTGTCCGAGCGGGACCGCGTCGCGCTGATGTGGATCGCGGCACTGGCCTACCTGGGCCTGGTACTGCTCCTGCTCTGGCAGGCGCTGCGCTCCCAGTCGGTCACCGCCCCCGACGCGGTGACCGTGGCCGCGCTGCTCGCCCTCGCGGCCGCCACGGGCACGGCCGTCCTGCTGGTGCTGCGCCGTGCCCGCGGGGCGGAGAGCCGCTGAGGGCGCACGACCGCGGGGGAAGCCGTCGGTAGGGGCCCCGATCCCTCAGTGGACGGCCGCGGCCTTCGCGGCGGCGAAGGCCGCGGCGTTCGCCTCCAGGTGGCCGATCCGCGTGGTCCCGGTCAGGACGACCGCGCGACGGAACGCCGCCGTGTGGAAGGCGAAGGGGTTGCCGGCGCCGGCGAGCGCACCGGAGGCCATCGGCCGGTTGAGCAGGGGCAGGTGCGAACGCCCGGCCTCGCCGTACGCGGCGGCGAAGCCGGCGTTGGCGGAGTTAGCCGGGAACTGGACGGTGTCGAAGACGTCGACGTCGAGCGCCGTCCGCAGCGCCTCCTCGGAGGAGACGCTGACTCCGACCGCGCCCACCTCGCCGGAGGCCCGAAGGCCGTCGAACCAGGCGAGGAGACGCGCGTCGCGCAGGTCCTCGACCGTGCACTTGTGGAGCTGGAGGAGATCGACGCGCCCCAGCAGCCGGCGGGACCGTTCGAAGCTCGTCTCCAGGGCGCCGAGGGAGTGGTCCGGCCGGTAGCCCTCCGGGGCCGGCCAGGTCTCGCCGCACTTGGTGGCGATCACCAGGTCGTCGCGCCGGCCGGAGGGCAGGTCGGCGAGGTACTCGCCGAGCACCGCCTCGCTGCGGCCGTACGCGGCGGCCGTGTCGAAGAAGCGGATGCCCAGCTCGATCGCCCGCTCCAGCAGGACCCGGGCCTGCTCGACGGGACACACCGCGGAATCCGGGGTGGGCCACGGCCGGCCGATGCCGATCAGGCCCAGCCCGAGCTCGACTTCTCGGACCTCGGAGCGCCGTTCGATGGTCTCGTCGTGCACGTCTGGTCACTCCCAGGTCGGTCATCTCGTGGTCGGAGACGACGTCGGCACCGCCGGACGACAAAACGGCCGGTCGATCCGAAGATCGACCGGCCGTTCGCTGTGCGCGAGGGGGGAGTTGAACCCCCACGCCCTTTCGGGCACTGGAACCTGAATCCAGCGCGTCTGCCTATTCCGCCACCCGCGCATCTGGGTGATGAGGAAAACTATAGACCATCCGGAGGGGTGCCTCCGACCACCGCCGGGCGAACGGACGGCGACCACCCCCGGACGCGAGGGGGGCGGTCGCGGGGGCGGTCGGTGCCCGGGGAGGGCTACGAGGCGGGGGCCCGCAGGTGGCGGGCGAGGTAGGCGGTCCAGGTCTGCTGGAAGCTCCGCGCGAGCTGCGACTCGGGGGCGAACAGGTCGAAGGCGTGGTACGCGCCGGGGTACAGGTGGAGTTCGACCGGGACGCCGTGGGCGCGCAGGCGCGTGGCGTAGTCGAGGTCCTCGTCGCGGAAGCAGTCGAGTTCGCCGACCGCGATGAAGGCCGGGGGGAGCCCGCCGAGGTCCTGCGCGCGGGCGGGGGCGGCGTACGGGCAGACGTCGTCGGTTCCGGCGCGGTCGCCGAGGACCGCCTGCCAGGCGAGGAGGTTGGTGGAGCGGTCCCAGATGCCGAGGCCGGTGATCTCGTGGCTGGACGCGGTCCGGTTGCGGTCGTCGAGCATCGGGTACATCAGCGCCTGGAACAGCGGCGCCGGGCCGCCGCGGTCGCGGATCAGCAGGGCGGTGGCGGCCGCGACGCCTCCGCCGCCGCTCTGGCCGGCGATGCCGATCCGGGTGCCGTCCAGGCCGAGGGCGGCCGCCTCCCGGACGAGCCACCGGTGGGCGGCGTACCCGTCCTCGGCGGCGCCGGGGGCGCGGGTCTCGGGGGCGAGCCGGTAGTCGACGGCGGCGACGGCGCAGCCGAGCCGGGCGCACAGCCGCTTGAGCCAGGGGTCGTCCTGGGCGGCGAAGCCGAGCACCTGCCCGCCGCCGTGGAACCAGAGGACGACCGGCAGCGGCCCGGTCGCGGTGGTGGGCCGCAGCAGGCGGACCGGCACGTCGGGGCCGCCGTCGGCACTGCGGGCGCGGTGTTCCTCCACGGCGACCGACGGCTCGTCGGGCGCGCCGGCGGCGGTCGCCGCGGCGAAGGAGCGGAGCGCCTCGCGCGTCGCGGTGATGTCGGTCAGGTCGAACGCGCCGTTGGGGGTCATCGGGACGCCGTCGAGCGCCCGGCCCAGTTCGGGGTCGATCAGCAGGCGGGGGGCGGGCATGGTGGTCTCCGCTTCCACGGCCGCTCAGGCCCCGAACTCGTCGATGACGACCACGCCGGTCGTCCCGTACGTCTCCAGGGACTCCAGCACCGCGCCCGCCTCGTGGAGGCCGACGGTGCGGGTGACGATCCGGCCCGGGTCCAGGCGGCCGGCCGCGATCATGTTGAGCATCGTGCCGAACCGCTGCCCCTGCATGCCGAAGGCCCCGAGGATCTCCAGCTCCTTGACCATCATCACGTCGACCGGCAGCGCGACGTCGCCCTTCTCGGCGCCGGTGGTGTGCCCGAGCTGGAGGTGGCGCCCGCGCGTGCGCAGGGACAGCACGGAGTTGCGGCAGGCCTCGGCGATCCCGACGGCGTCGACGGACACGTGGGCGCCGCCCCCGGTGAGGGTCCTCACCGCCTCCGTCGGTTCGTCCGTGGCCGCGTTGACGGTGTGGACGGCGCCGAGGGCGCGCGCGGCTGCCAGCTTGTCGTCGTCGATGTCGATCGCGATGACGTTGGCGCCGGTCGCCGCGGCGATCTCCACCGTGGACAGGCCCATGCCGCCGCCGGCGCCGTACACCGCGACCCACTCCCCGCCGCGCACCCGGGCCTGGTCGACGACGCCGTGGAAGGCGGTCATGTAGCGGCAGGCGAGCGCGGCGACGTCGACGAAGCCGATGGACTCCGGCACCCGGACGAGGTTGACGTCGGCGAAGCGGACCATGACGTACTCGGCGAAGGCACCCCAGTAGGAGACGCCGGGCACGAGGGAGTCCACGTGCTCGCAGACGTGCTGGTTGCCGCTGCGGCACATCTCGCAGGACCCCTCGCCGGGGTTCATCGGGAAGATGACGCGGTCGCCGTCCTTCCAGCCCCGGACGTCCCGGCCGACCTCCACGACGGTCCCGGCGAACTCGTGCCCGAGCACGAACGGGGGCTTGACCTGCGGCCCTCCGGTCCAGAAGTCCCCGGCCCACAGGGCCCAGTCGGTGCGGCAGATCCCGTTGGCGCCGACGCGCACGATCGCGCCGTCCGGCGGGCAGACGGGGTCGGGCACCTCGCGGACGGCCAGGGGCTCGTGGAGTTCTTCGACGACTGCGGCGCGCATGGGCGCGACCTCCTCGGGAGAGTGCGGAAAGTCCACCGGTTCAAGCGGTGGACTTGAGACTTCGACGCTATGCGCTCGCCATGCGGAACGTCAACCGCATAGAGTGGTGGACATGAGCGATGGGGACGGCCGACGCGAGGGGCGCCAGCGCGCCAGGACCGACTTCCGGTTCGACGACGCGCGGCTGTGCTTCGCCTTCGCCGGCACGCTGGCCGACCGCGGCAGGGAGGCGCGGGTCGAGCGGCTGACTCGACCCGGGGACCTGAGCCGCTGGAGCGTGGAGAGCGGCTGCACGGCGGTGGCGCCGACGTGCACCGAGGCCGAGCTGGACGGCGCCAGGCGGCTGCGCGAGGCGGTCCAGCGGACGGGCGTCGCGCTGGCCGAGGGGGCGGCACCGGCGGCGGAGGACGTCGCGGTGGTCAACGACGCGGCGGCGGCGCCGACTTCGGTGCCCGTACTCGCGGAGGATGCGGCGTCCGTGCGGTGGGACGGGGACGGGGTCGCGGCGGTGCTGTCGATGGTCGCGCGGGACCTGATCGAACTCTGCGGGTCCGAGCAGCGGACGCGCGTCCGCGTCTGCGGGAACCCGGACTGCGGGACGCCGTTCGTGGACACTTCGCGTGCGGGGGCGCGGCGTTGGTGCTCGATGAAGACCTGCGGCGCACTCGTGAAGAAGCGCGCCTACCGGGCGAAGATGCAAGCGCCCGAGGGCGGCGAATAGCTACGCATCGGGGCGGGGCCCCGGTGGGCGCCCCGCCCCGAGGGGTATTGAGGGGGGATCAGCCTTCGATCGGCAGCTCGCCCGCCCGGACGGCTTCGACGAAGGCGGTCCAGGCGGGACCGGGGAAGACGAGGACCGGGCCGCTGGGGTCCTTGGAGTCACGCACCGGAACGGCGCCGGGCAGGAACCCAAGGGCCGCCTCGATGCACTCGCCCGCGTCGCCCGCGCTGTGGCTGCTCTTGCGCCAGGCGGCTGCGGCGACCTCGACGCAGTTGCCGCCGTCATTGCCGCTATAGCTGCTCTTCCGCCAGGTCAACACAGCCAGCTCCTTGAGGAGTTCTACGCCGGGAAGTCGCCCTCACGGACGCCTGCAACGAAGGCTTCCCACGCGGCGGCGGGGAAAACGAGCGCCGGGCCGTGCGGGTCCTTGGAGTCACGCACCGGAACGAGGCCGGGGAATCCGGGGGCTACCTCGATGCAGTTGCCGCCGTCGCTGTTGCTGTGGCTGCTCTTCCGCCAGACGGCTGCGGCGAGCTCGTTGCTCTTCATCCTTGAAACCCTTCAGCGCGTCGGCGATCAGCCGAAGCGAGTCAGCCTCCGACAGGCATTCGGCCCGGAGCTGATCATAGCGACGCTGATGCTTGGCCACGATGTCGACGGCGTCACTCAGATGACCTCGGTCGAGGCTCTCCGAGTAGACCAGCCGCTGCCCATCCGGCAGATCCAGCAACACCATAGCCGTCTTGACGTCAGTTCGCCGGTGGGAGAAAGGGGCCACCTGAATGATGACGTTCGGAAGCTGGGCCACCCGCAGCAAGTGCTCCATCTGGCAACGCATCACGCCCGGCCCGCCCCAAACGGTACGAATGGCACTCTCATCGAGCACGACGAGCAACAGTGGCCCGTCAGGTGCCAGAAATCGGCTCTGCCGGCTAAGTCGAGCCCTGATCTGCTCCTCAATCTCGTCCGGATTACCGACCGCATCTCCAGCAGCAAAGATCGCCTGCGCATACGGTCTGCACTGCAACAGGCCGTACATAACGCTGTCTTGATAGACACGCATCCCGATCGCGATGGCCTCCTGGTCCACGTACTCCTGGAACCAGTCAGGGTGTTCGACCCTCGCGTTCCAGTCCACCCTCCCCCAAAGCCTCTTCAGCGCACCGCCCGTATTGAGCAGCTCATCGGCCTTTTCCACCAGTTCTGGCGGCATGCGGCGCTGCCCCGTCTCATACCGGGTGATGTTCGTCCGGCTGCAGTGCAGCAGCTTGCCCAGCTCCTCCTGGGTGTAGCCGGCCAGCTCCCGGTAGAACCGCAGCTCCTCGCCGAACAGCTCCGCCGAGCTCGCCGTCAACTCCCGCTTGAACCGCCGATGTGCCACCGCTGGCCCCCTCACGCACCACGTGCCCCCGGCACCTGATTTCGGCCATCACCGTACCTCTGCATCCCCGACCATTGAGACCAGAACGCAATCATCCGCATGCGCAGCGTGATTGCGCGCTACCTTTCGCACGCCCCCTCCGCCCCCCGAGGTACTCCCCCATGCCCACTGCCCGTCGTCCCCGCACGTTCGTCGCGCGTCTCGACTCCCGCAGCGAATCCACGCCCCTGGCCCGGTACTTGCTCCGCGCCTACCTCTCCGGTCTCCCCTCCGGCGAGCGCTACTCCGACACCGCCGAGTTGCTCCTCGGCGAGCTCTTCGCCAACGCCGTCCAGCACTCCGACGCCCCCGACGACCGCCTCATCGAGATCCGCTTCACCCTCACCGGCTCCCGCCTGCGCCTCGAAGTCCACGACGCCGGCAGCGGCCACCCCACCCTCAACTCCCCCGCTCCCGACGACGAGCACGGTCGAGGCCTGTTCCTCGTCAACGAACTCGCCGAGCGCTGGGGTTGCGCCGCCCGCCCCGGTGGCATCGGCAAGTATGTCTGGGCGCTCGTCGCCCCTGCCCCGACCCCCGCTCTCGTCACCGTCTGAAAGTCCGGACTCCCCCCATGCACCAGCCCTCCCTCGCCACCCTCGCCCGGCACACCCTCTCCCGGGGCGCCACCCCCGCCACCACCTACGCCCTCATCGCCCGCCTCGGCCACCAGCCCCTTCCCTGCGCCCGCGCCGTCTGCCTGGCCCTCGACATCCCCTTGGCCGAGAGCACCCGCCGTCTCGACGACTGCTACGACGCCCTCCTCGCCCACCCCCGCCCGGGCTCCGAGCACGACACCGGCGAACTCCTCGAAGCCCTCGGCGTCTTCGACGTCCCCAAGCCCCTCACCGACACCGAACTCGCCGTCGTCGAACACTTCCTGACCGCCATCGACGCCATGGGCGGCATCCGCCCCGGCCACCGGCACGGCCTCCAGCGCTGGTTCACCACCGGGAACCTCACCGCGGCCTACCTCTCCCTCGCCGCCGCCCACCCCCTCTCCCGCACCGGCGACCCGGCCGCCTACTGGACCGCCCTCACCACCGCCGGCGAAGTCCTCACGGCCACCCCCAACCCCGACCCCCGTCTGAAGTACGCCCTCACCCACTGCCGCGCCCAGGCCGCCCGCATCTGAGCTCCCAGCGCCGCACACACAGGTCCGCGGCCCTTCGGGGCCGCCCGGCGGAGATGATCAACCCTCAGTTCGATCTTGTTCCGAAGATCGTTCTGTTGGAGGGTGAGGCCATGCAGAATCAGCCGACCTTCGTCCTCGTCCACGGAGCCTTCGCGAACTCCTTCTCCTTCTCGCCGCTCCAAGCCGAACTCGGCCTCCTCGGGCACCGGTCCGTCGCCGTCGACCTTCCGGGGCACGGCTTCGCCGCCACCTACCTGCGCGTCTACCAGGCACCGCAGGACCTCGAAGGCCTCGCCACCGCACCCGGCGCGATCAAGGGCGTCACCCTCGCCGACAACGTCGCGCACCTGATCGCGATCCTGGAGCGGGCCAAGCGGAACGGGCCCGTCATCCTCGTCTCCCACAGCCGCGGCGGCATGACGGCCACCGTCGCCGCCAACCAGCGGCCCGACCTGATCGACCGCATCGTCTACGTCTCCGCCTGGTGCCCCGTCGACCTCCCCGTCGGCGCCTACTACGCCGAGCCCGAGATGGCCACGGCCGACGCCGCGGGGCTGGGCGCGGCGATGGTCGGCAACCCGGCCGAGCTCGGCCTGCTGCGCGTCAACTTCCGCACCGCCGACCCCGACGCCCTCGCCACCTACAAGGCGGCCTTCCTCGCCGACGGGACGGACGAGGAGTTCCTGGCCCTCCTCAACACCTTCCAGCCCGACGAGAACCTCGACGTCGGCACCCCCGACGACCGGGCCCAGGCCGACACCTGGGGCCGCATCCCCAAGACGTACGTCCGGCTGACCGAGGACGCCGGCATCCCGCTCGCCATGCAGGACCGGATGATCCGCGAGGGCGACGCCCTGACCCCGGAGAACCCCTACGACGTCCGCACCCTGCCCGGCAGCCACCTGAAGTGGCTGATCGACCCGGCGCAGGCGGCCCGCGTCCTGGGCGAACTCACCGCCCTCCTGCCCACCGGGGCCTGACCGAGCCGGCCGCGCGCGGGAAGTCGGACGGGGCGCCGAACCCCGCGCCCGCCCCCCCCCCGCCGCCGCGAACACCCCCGC
>NZ_JBEXWT010000007.1:0-161949 GCF_040629945.1 Kitasatospora sp. NPDC005856
GGGCCGGACGCCGCCGCGCCCGGTCCGGCGGCCGAGCAGGCCGACGCACCGGCCGGACTCGCCGCCCAGCCGGCCCCGGACGCCTCCCTGGAGTCCGGCGGCGGAGCCTGCGCGGGCCCGCAGCAGCCCACCACCGAGGCGGAGCCGGACGGTGGCGGCGCCGGTGGCTGCGCGGCCGGGGGCGGGGGCGCGGCGGGTGTCCCGGCCCAGCAGCAGGAGGAGAAGGCCGCCCCGCCCGACGTCTCCGGCCAGGACCCGCAGAGCGCGCTCGCCACCGCCGCGAGCCTGCCGCCCGATCAGATGGCCACCACCCTGGACGGCGTGGACGGCTCGGTGGACCGTACGGTCGGCGAGAAGCACGCCGCGCTCCAGGCCGCCCCGCCGGCCGTCCAGCGCCCGTCCGGAGCCCCGCAGACCCAGTCCGGCACACCCGAGGCCGCGCCGCCCGCCGAGGCGGTGGCGGAGCGGCTGGAACGGGTCGGCCCGCAGGGCGCGGACGGTGAGCAGCAGAAGGCCGAGCGGAAGCAGGTCGAGGGCCGCAACCCCGGCGACCGGGTCGGCTCGCCGCACGTCGCCGACGACCCGGGCAACCAGGTCTCGCCGCAGGAGGTCCAGCAGGCCCAGGTCGCGGTCGACGGCGTGCCCTCGACCGACCCGGCGCTGAACACCACCGTCGGCGCCGCGCCCAAGGTCGAGCTGACCGGGGAGAGTGACCCGGCGCGCACCGACCGGCAGGCGGCGAAGCTCAAGGAGAGTTCCGGCAGGATCCTCGGCGTCGGCCGCCAGGACGCCGCCAAGCCGATGGGCGAGGACCGGATCTACCCGGACGTGCCGAAGGAGACCCTCACCGCCTCCGTCCCCGGGGGTGGCCGCCGCAAAGGCGGGGGCGCCGGCGCCGGCCGTGCGGCCGGCACCAAGCCGGGCATCGGCATCGTGACCCAGCAGGAGCGCGGCCCGCAGATCCAGGCCGCGGTCGGCCAGGGGCAGGGGCAACTGGGCTCCGCCCAGGCCGAGCAGAAGCAGGGCGAAGCCGAGGCGCGGCGGCAGAACCAGGCCGAGATCGACCAGGAGGTCGCCGACAACGCCCAGGCCCAGGCCGGCGAGCGGGGCGACGCGGCAGCGAAGGTCACGGCCGAGCGCGAGCAGTGGCGCACCGAGCAGGACCAGAAGATCACCGGCGCGGACCAGGACGCCGACGCGGAGCACAAGGACAAGAGCGGCCAGATCGACAAGAAGCGCACCGAGGCCGACAAGGACGTCCAGGACCGTCAGCAGCAGGACAACCAGAAGATCCAGGACAAGCGCAAGGAGGCCGAGGAGAAGGCCCAGAAGGAGAAGGACCGCAAGAAGGAGGAGTCCGAGGGCTGGTGGGGCTGGGTCAAGTCCAAGGTCAAGGCGGCCTTCGATGCGCTGGTCGAGGCGGTCACCAAGGTCTTCGACTTCTTCCGCGGCCTGATCAACGACATCATCGACGGCTTCCGCAAGTTCGCGAACTGGGCGATCGACCAGGCGCGCAAGTTCGCCGTCGACCTGATCAACAAGCTCGCGGACGCGCTGATCAAGATCTGCGACGTCCTGCTGGCGGCCTTCCCCGAACTGCGGGACAAGTTCCGCAAGAAGATCGAGGAGTGGCGCGACAAGGCCGTCGCCAAGGTCAACGAGTGGGCGGACAAGCTCAAGAACGCCGTCAACAAGCTGCTGGACGTGCTGGCAGCCGGGCTGAACGCCCTGCTGGACGCGCTGGAGGCGGGCTTGAAGGCCGCGATCGAGGCGGTCCGCAAGGCGGTGCTGGACGCGATCGACTTCGTGCAGAAGGCGATCGCGGTCTTCGGCGAGTTCGCGGCCCTGATCGGCGACATCGCCCCTGACCCGGGCGGCTGGCTGAAGAAGCTCGGCAGTGCCGCGATCGACGGCATCCAGCACTACTTGTGGGGCGCGATCAAGAGCGCGGTGCGGACGTGGTTCAACGAGAAGGTGGAGTCGGTCGTCGGCCTGACCTCCACCATCGTCAACGTCCTGGTCAAGGGCTGCATCTCGATGGCCCAGATCGGCCGGATGGCCTGGCAGGCGATCGTGGCGGCGCTGCCCGGGATGATCGTCTCGATCGTCGTCGAGAAGCTGGTGTCGCTGATCGTGCCGGCGGCGGGCGCGATCATGGCGATCATCCAGGGGCTGGTGGCGGCGTGGAACACCATCAGCAAGATCGTCGCCGCGATCGGGAAGTTCGTCGCCTTCCTCAAGGCCGTCAAGTCCGGGTCGGCGGCCTGCTTGTTCGCCGACGCGGTCGCGGCGGGCGTGGTCGCGCTGCTGGACTTCATCTCCAACTTCCTGCTCAGCAAGCTCAAGGGGGCGGGGAAGGCGGTCGGGACCAAGCTCAAGGGGATCGCGCAGCGGATCCTCAAGGGCCTGGCCAAGGCCGGCAAGGGCGCCCGCAAGGCGGCCGGCAACGCCGTCAACAAGGCCCGGGCAAGCCTGCGCCGGGCCACCCAGGCGCTACGCAAGCGGCCCTCCCCCGGCCGCACCCGCCCCACCCGCACCGGACCGGCCCGCCACACCGCCGGCCACGCGGAGCGCCACCCGTCGGCCGCCACCCCCGGACGCCCCCGCCCGAAGCCCACCACCCCCCGCCGCCGCCCCACCTCCCCCGTCGGCCGCGCCCTCAACGCCAGCCGGCAGACCGTCAAGGCCGCCCTCAACCGCGTGCGGACCGCCGCCCGCACCCTCGGCCGCAAACTCCTCAACAGCAAGCTGGGCCGCGCCCTCACCAACGGCGCCCACAAGATCCGCGACGCCTACCGCAAGCAACGCGACCGCCTCCGTGCCTGGAACCAGAAGCGCCAGCAGCAGCGCGCCCAACGCCGCGCCCACGAGAACTCGCCGGAGGCGAAGAATCAACGGCTGGCAGCCATTTTGGCCCGCCTGCGCCCGAAACTGCACCGGTTGCTCGGTCGAGGGTTGCCGGACAGGGTCCTGGGCGCAGTGCTCCGAGCACTCCGGGTCTGGTACCGGCTCACCGGACTCGAGAAGGTCGGCTCCTCCGCCTTCCACGTGCTGGTGACGCTCAATCCGCAGGAAACCGCAGTCGACGGGATCGATGTCGACATCGCCGACCGCGTGATCCTGATGATCAACAGGATCGGCGAGGAGTACAGGGCGAGGGCCCTGCAGGCCAACGGCGGGGCTCAACCCCAGCCGGCATCAGGGGAAAGGGACACCTCCGCCCTCAGCCAGCTGGTCAGCCAGCGGAACATGGAGCGGCGTCAGACGTCCGAACGGTTCGAGGTCGATGCCAACCGGACTGCGTACCAGGCGTCCGGCATCGTCCAGAGCATTCCCGCTCGCGAGCAGATGAACTTCTCGAGCTACGTCGAGTATCGCGACCGTGATCAGATCCTGGCCAGCGTACGGCGGGACCAGGGGCCGTCCTATTCGGGAAAGGTCCAACGGGAGGACCAGCTGGTGCACTGGACCTCACGCGAGGGTGGCGCCCTGAAGTCGGCCGCTCTCAAGCACAACGAGTGGACGGACAAACTGGAGAACGAGTGGACTCCCGCAGAGCGCCGCGCGCTGGCGACCAGCGCCCTGTCCGTCATCACCGGAGGCAACCCCGCAGGCCCGCACCAACAGAATGCGGCTGAGCTCGCGCAATGGCACTTCGAAGTTGAGGGCGGCCGCGACCCGGCAACGTTCGCGCTGACCACCATGGGGCTTGACATGGCCTCACGGGGCCGCGGCCGGCTGAGGCTCGGCAACGAATCGGTGGACTACTCGGATCTCGCGAACTTTGCGCGGGACTTCCCGATGCGCGAGTTGAAGGCCAAGAAGATCCGGAAAGGCCTCCACAAACACCTTGAGACGGTCCAGAACCACTGGAACAATCCCGTGGGAGTCAGTGGAAATCCCCGCAAGCGCCCGCTCATAAACTCGGACAAGAAGGCCGGCCAGGAGAAGTCCGACATGCGTCGAAGGCAGCTCCGGATATTCCGCGCCTGGCTCACCAGCGTTGACGACCTGAAGGCGTGGGCGAAGGAACTGGAGGGGCTCGCGGCGGAGAGCCGGGAAGTCGTCGAAGCGAGACTCGCCCAGCTCGAGAAGCTCGTCCGCGCCAGACTTGAGAAGCTTTGGGAGCAACACAGTGGGTCATCGGAATGAACAGGGTGAGCGGCAATGAATGAACGTGCCATCGAGTTCGGGTCCCGCCGACGCGTACTCCGACCGGGCCCGGGGGAGGCCGAGGTCGAGGCCTTCTGCGCGGCCCACGCGTGGCCGCGGGTCAGGGAGGGCTGGCTGGATCCGGAGACCAAGTGGGAATACAAGATCACCTGGTCCTGCGGGCCCGCGGTGAAGATCCACTACGTGGAGGACGAGCTTGCCGGGCAACGGTACGTCCAGACCTCCAGCTCGAACATGCAGCTCCTGGAGCACTACGCGCGCATCGCCGATGAAGAGCTCCCGGTCCGGACCTTGGAAGACCTCATCGAGCAGGTCGATCTCGCCGAGGAGCCCATTCCACGGGGCCTGGCACTCATCCGGCTGGGAGTGGGGGCCCCCACCGGCTCTGACAGTGAGGTGTTCGCGCGGATCGCCGCCGGTCTCGAGGACTCCGCGAAGGAAGTCCGGGACATGTCGATCCTCGCCTCGCTCTACGCGGCGTATCCGAACCTCCGCCCGCTGCTGAAGTCCGTTTCCGAGCAGGACGCCGTCCAGGACCTGCGGGACCGTGCACGCGCGACGCTCGCGGCATTCGACAACATGGGAGTTGCACGGGAATGACCGGGTACACGGACGCGCCCAAGCCGATCAGGGCCGGGCTGGTGATCGTCGACGCGTTGCGGGGGACGCCCCAGCGGGTCGTCGTGTTGCAGTTCAACCCCGACAGCCTGGAGCGCTCGCTGGCCCCCCAGGTGGCAGGCGCTGACGGGACCGGGGACCGGACGGAGGCGCTGCGCCTCAAGGGGCCGGCCGTCGAGACCTGGAAGTTCACGGCGGAGCTGGACGCCACCGACCAGTTGGAGGTGCCGGCGCCGACCGGGATCCATCCGCAGCTGGCCACCTTGGAGCTGCTGGCGCAGCCGGCCAGTTCGCAGCTGCGGGCCAATCAGGCGCTGGCCGCGCTCGGCACGCTCGAGATCACCCCGATCGAGGCGCCGCTCACCCTGTTCACCTGGGGCGGGAAGCGGATCCTGCCGGTGCGGCTGACCGAACTGACCATCACCGAGGAGGCGTTCGACATCGACCTGAATCCGATCAGGGCCGCCGTCGCGATCGGCCTGCGCGTTCTGACCGTCAGTGATCTGCCGACCGGGCACCGCGGGGCGGAGCTGTACCTCGCGCACCTGGCGCAGAAGGAGCGGCTGGTCGGTTCCGCGACCGGCGGGCGACTGAGTGCGCTCGGGCTGGGAGGGGGGTTCCAGTGACCGTCGACCCGCTCAACGCGCTGCCCGCGCCCTCGCCGTACCCGTTGACCAGCAGGTACCACGGCGTTCCGGTCGCGTTGCACACGGGGCCGGACGGGCGGCAGGTCCCGTACCTCACCAGGAGGCTGCTGCCCGGCACCGACGGCCTGACCCCGCTCGCCGAGCACACCGTCAGCGCCGGCGAGCGCCCCGACCTGCTGGCCTACCGCTACCTCGGCAGCGCCGACCAGTGGTGGCGGATCGCCGACGCCAACCCCGTGATCGATCCGCGGGAGTTGACCGCGACGCCGGGCCGGCGGATCACCATCGCGCTGCCCGGCGCGGTGCCGGGGCCGGGGGTGGGGAATGGCTGACGCCTCGGCCGTCACGGGCGCCGTCACCGGGGGCGGGCCGATCGGGTCGATCCACCTCAGTCTGCTGATGGGCCCGCAGCTCCCGGTGCCGGTGCCGCAGCCGGTGACCGACGCGCTGCTGTCGGCGCAGGTCACGGTGGCGTCCGGGCAGCGCAGCGGGTTCCAGCTGGCCTTCGACCTGTCGAAGCACGGTCTGATCAACACCGCGCTGCTGCCGGGCGGCTTCTTCGACCCGAAGATCCGGGTCGTGCTGATGGTGACCGTCACGGGCACCCCGACCGTGCTGATGGACGGTGTGATCATCCGCCAGGAGGTCGGCATCAGCAACCAGCCCGGCCAGTCCACGCTCACCGTCACCGGCGAGGACCTGACGGTGCTGATGGACCTGGAGGAGCAGGCCGGCGTGCCGTTCCCCGCGATGTCCCCGGCGGCCCGGGTGGCCGCGATCATCGCCAAGTACGGGCAGTACGGCATCGTGCCGCTGGTCATCCCCGAGCTGGTGCCGCAGACGCCGATGCCGACCCGGCGGATCGACTTCCAGAAGGGCACCGACCTCGGGTACGTCAACGAGCTGGCGAAGGCCAACGGTTACGTGTTCTACCTCGACCCCGGCCCGGCCCCCGGGATGAGCCGCGGCTACTGGGGGCCGGAGATCCGGCTCGGCGTGCCGCAACACGCGCTGAACGTGAACATGGACGCGCTGTCCAACGTCGACCAGCTCACCTTCGCCTTCGACGGGACCGCCCGCGAGGAGCCGGAGGCCCGCGTCCAGCTCCCGGCGACCAAGGTGTCCGCCGTCCTGCCGGTGCCGGAGGTCAGCATCCTGCGTCCGCCGCTCGCGCTCAGGCCCGCGCCGGCACTGAAGAAGAAGGTCATCGCCGACACCGCCAAGAAGGACAGCTCCCAGGCCGTCGCCGAGACCATCGCCAAGGCGATGCAGTCGGCGGACGCCGTCTCGGGCTCCGGCCAGCTCGACGTCGTCCGGTACGGCCACGTGCTGCGGCCGCGCGAGCTGGTCGGTGTCCGCGGCGCCGGGCTCACCTACGACGGCCTGTACTTCGTCAAGAGCGTCACCCACAACCTCAAGCGCGGCTCGTACACCCAGAACTTCACGCTGACCCGCGAGGGCCTGATCGCCCTCCAGCCGACCGTCATCCCCTAACGCTGCGGCAGGAGTTGCCCGCATGGCCGAACCGACCCGCTACCTCGGCAAGTTCCGGGGGACGGTGGTGAACAACGCCGACCCGCTCGGGATCGGCCGCATCCAGGCCCAGGTGCCCGACGTGCTGGGCGAGGTCGCGTCGACCTGGGCGATGCCCTGCTTCCCGGTGGCCGGTCCTGGCATGGGGCACTACGCCGTCCCGCCGGTGGGGGCGGGCGTGTGGATGGAGTTCGAGCAGGGCGACCAGAGCTACCCGATCTGGACGGGCTGCTGGTACGGCTCCGCCTCCGAGGTGCCGGTGGAGGCGACGACCGGCCCGCCGGGCGTGCCGAACCAGGTGCTGGAGACCACCGGGCGGCGGGTGATCGTGCTGTCCGACGACCCGACCACGGGGATCACCCTCCGCACACCGAGCGGGGCCTCGATCGTGATCAACGACTCGGGCATCCGGATCAGCAACGGCCAGGGCGCCTCGATCTCGCTCGTCGGCGCCACCGTTTCCATCAACCAGGACGCCCTGAGCGTGACCTGACGGGGGAGAGACTCGTGCCCGGAAATCTGCTGCACGTCAATGCGACGGTGACCTGCCCGCACGGCGCCCAGGCGACGGCCCTGCCCGCCCAGGCCCGGGTGCTGGTCGCCGGCCAGGCCGTGACCAGCACGGCCGACCTGTACACCGTCACCGGCTGCCCGTTCAACGTGGCCGGCAAGCCCCAGCCCTGCGTCACGATCCGCTGGGTGGTGCCGTCCGCCCGGATCCGGGTGAACGGCTCCCCCGCGCTGCCGCAGTCCGCCGTCGGGCTGTGCCAGAGCGCCGAGCAGGTCCCGCAGGGGCCGCCGATCGTGACCGTCGTCCAGCAGAGGGCGGTGGGGGTGTGAGCACCACGACGAGCACCGCACCGCACGACGGGCCCGGCGCCCAGCCGGCGGCTCCGCTGCCCGGCCCGGCCCGGACGGACCTCGCGTTCCCGTTCCGGATCGACAGCCGCGGACGCACCGCCGAGGCGGCGTACGACGACCACGTGCGCGACCTGATCGAGCAGTTGCTGTTCACCAGCCCCGGCGAGCGGGTCATGCACCCGGACTTCGGCTGCGGGCTGCTCGACCTGGTCTTCGCGCCGAACAGCCCGGAGCTGGCGGCCACCCTGCAACTGTCCGTCCAGGCGGCGCTGCAACGGTGGCTCGGCGACGTGATCGAGGTCGTCTCGCTCGACGTGGAGAGCGAGGACAACGTGGTGCGGGTCGAGCTGGCGTACGTCGTGCGCCGGACCGGTACCCAGCGGCAGGACGTGTTCGAGGGCGGGGTGGCGGCATGACCGGGCGATCCGAACGTCCGACGGCACGGTGCGGGACGGAACTGCGCCGCGCCGACGTGCGAGCGGCGCAGCTGCTGGGCCTCGACGGCGCCGAGCCGGACGACGACGGGCGCACGCTGAGCGTGACCTTCCTCGGCCGGGCGCCGCAGGAGCTGGGCCCGGAGAACATCCGCGTCGACGGCGGCCGCCGGATCACCGGGCTGCGCGCCGTCGCGGTCGACATCGAACGCGCGGACGACCCGGAGCTGGACGACCGGATGTACGTCACCCTCGACCGCACCGGCGACACCTCCCGCTACCGGCTGACCGTGGTCGAGGCGGACGCCTACGGCCGGCCGGGCACCCGCCCGTACCCGGGCTTCGACCCGAGGTACGCGAGCACCGGGTTCTCCTTCGGCGCCGACTGCCCCTCCCCCTACGACTGCCGCACCGAGGAGGACTGCCCGCCCGCCGTCCGGCCGGCCCCGGTCATCGACTACACCGCCCGCGACTACGAGAGCCTGCGGCGGCTCGTGCTGGACCGGATGAGCCTCACCACCCCCGGCTGGACCGAGCGGCACCTGCCCGACCTCGGCGTCACCCTGGTCGAGCTGCTCGCCTACACCGCCGACCAACTCTCCTACCAGCAGGACGCGGTGGCCACCGAGGCGTACCTCGACACGGCCCGCCGCCGGGTGTCGGTGCGCCGGCACGTCCGGCTGATCGACTACGCCGTGCACGACGGCTGCAACGCCCGGGCGTTCGTCGCCCTGGCGACGGACCGTCCGCTCACCCTCCACCCCGGCAGCTTCCGCTTCGCCGCCGTCGACGTCAGCCGGCTCGGCCCGCAGGAACGCCCGGAGCTGTCCACGGTGATCCCCGACGGGCAACTGGACGCGCTCACCCGGACCGCCGCCGTCGAGGTGTTCGAACCGCTCGGCCGGGCGGACCTGGTGCTGCACCCCGCGCACAACACCATCCGGTTCTGGACCTGGGGCGACCAGGACTGCGTCCTGCCGAAGGGCGCGACCTCCGCCACCCTGCGCGACGACTGGCACGAGGCCGACCAGCCGGAGGCCCGCACCCGGCACCTGGCACTGCGTCCCGGCGACCTGCTGGTCATCGAGGAGGTGCTCGGCCCGCGCACCGGTGCCGCCGCCGACGCCGACCCCGCGCACCGCCAGGCCGTCCGGCTGACCTCGGTCACCCACCTGGTCGACGAGTTGTACGAGCAGCCCGTGGTCGAGGTCGGCTGGGCGCCGGAGGACGCGCTCACCTTCCCGGTCTGCCTGTCCGCGCGCGGCGGCACCGACTGCGGTCCGGTCCCCGACGTGAGCGTCGCCCGCGGCAACGTCGTCCTGGTCGACCACGGCCGCTCGCTCACCTTCTGCGGCGGGGCCCCGGAGACCTTCGCGGTGCCACCGGAGCCGGTCCGTACGGCGCCCTGCGGGCCGGGCGGGTCCGGCTGCGCGGACCGCACCGGGGGCAGCCCCGCGGCGGAGGCGATCCACGAACTGCTCGACCGGACCAGGACCGGCCGCCAGCTCGGCCCGCCACAGGTCCGCGAGTTGTACGCGCTGCTCGGCGAGGCGGCGGTCCGGCGGTCCGGGCTGAGCATCCAGCTCGCGCCGGGCGCGGGCGCGGAGGGCGAGGACGGCCAGGGCGCCGTGGTCGAGCCGCCCACCGCCGACGCCCAGGCGGCGGCGCTGGAGACACTGCTCGACCAGACCCGCTACCCCGTCCTGCCGCAGCCCTTCCGCCCGGTGCTGCGCTATGCGCCGGTCACCCGGGCCGCCGCCTACCCGGACCGGGCGCACGTCTGCGCCCGGCAGGCCGTCCTGCTCGCCGGCATCCCCGAACGGGTCCGGCAGCGCCTGGAGGAGCTGTGGCACCGGGCGGACTGCGGCCACTCCCTCTCCCGCGCCGAACTCGCCGAACTGACCCTGCTGTTCGGGGCCCAGGTGGTGCACGATCTGCACCTCGCCGACCGGCCCGCCGCCGGACTGCGCGAGCTGCTGGCCCGCCGCACCCGCCTGCTCGCCGCCAAGCTTCGCCGCCTCGAGGTGCTCACCGCGCGGGCCCGCTCCGGCGGGGTGCTCCGGCGGCCCGGCGTCTGGGAGGTGGCGCAGAGCTGGGGCGGGCGGTACGCCTCCGGGCTCGACCCCGACTCCCCCGCGCTGGCCGGCCCGGCGTCCGGGATCGCCGTCCAGGACCCTCGTGCCGCGCTGCCGGCCGTCCGGGCCACCGCCGGGGGCCAGGAGTGGACTCCCCGCCGGGACCTGCTCTCCGACAGCCCGCGCGACCGGCACTTCGTCGGCGAGCCGGAGGATGACGGCCGCCTCGCGCTGCGCTTCGGCGACGGGCAGCACGGTCAACCACCCCGACCCGGAGCGGAGTTGCGGGTCGCGTACCGCATCGGCAACGGCACGGCCGGGAACGTGGGCGCGGAGGCCATCAACCACCTGGTGGTCTGCCAGGACCAGCCGTCCCACCCGAGGGGGCGCAGCACCGTCACACCGCCGCAGGACGCACTGCTCCGGGTCCGCAATCCGATGCCCGCGAGCGGCGGCACCGATCCCGAACCGCTCGACCAGGTACGGCAGCTGGCCCCGCTCGCGCCGAGCCGCACCCGGCTGCGCGCCGTCACCGCCGCCGACTACGCGGAGCTGGCCGCCGCCCTGCCGGGCGTCCGGCGGGCCGCCGCCGAACTCCGCTGGACCGGCAGCGTCCAGGAGGTCCACGTCGCCGTCGAGCCGTACGGGCAGGCCACCGCGGGCACCGACCTGCTGGCGGCGGTCGGCGACGGCCTGGAGGCGTACCGCCGGATCGGCCACGACCTGGTCGTCCGCCCCGCCCTGGTGGTGCCGCTCGACCTCGAACTGCAGGTCTGCGCCGCCCCCGGCTACCAACGCGGCCACGTACTCGCCGAGTTGCGCCGGGTGCTGGGCAACCGCGCCCTGCCGGACGGCCGCCTCGGCTTCTTCCACCCGGACGCGCTGGGCTTCGGCGAGCCGGTCCGGGTCTCCCGGCTGGTGGCCGTCGCCGCCGCCGTTCCGGGCGTGGTCAGCGCCCAGGTCACCCGGCTGCGGCGGCAGTTCGGACGGGACGACGGCGAGCTGGCCGACGGGCTGCTGCGGCTCGGCGCGCTGGAGATCGCCGGTTGCGACAACGACCCCGACCGGCCGGAGAACGGCCGGCTCTCGATCGTGATCGGAGGCGGCCGATGAACGGCCAGTGCACCTGCGGCTGCTCGGGCACCGCCACCACGACGCCCGTCCCGCTGTTCAACCCGCCCGGGCTGGACGCCATCGGCTACCGGGTCGGCCGCTACGGGGAGTTCCTCGACAGCCTGCTCGCCCGGCTGTCCGGACCCGCCTACCCGGCGCTGCGCGACCTGACCGTCCGCACCCCGGACGACCCGGCGATCGCGCTGCTGGACTCCTGGGCCGTGCTCGCCGACGTGCTCACCTTCTACTCGGAGCGGATCGCCAACGAGGGATACCTGCGCACCGCCGTCGAGGAGGGCTCGCTCACCCTGCTCGGCCGCCTCGTCGGGCACCGGCCCCGGCCCGGCGTGGCCGCCGACACCTACCTCGCCTACACCCTCGACCACGACCCGCGGTCCGCCGAGGACCCGACCGTGGTCGTCCCGCGCGGCGCCCGCAGCCAGAGCGTGCCCGGCCCCGGCGAGGACCCGCAGTCCTTCGAGACCGCCGAGGACCTCGCCGCCCGCTCGGCCTGGAACGAGCTGGCCGTGCTGCGCCGCCGCCCGTACCAGCTGACGCCCGGACAGCTGAACCCCGGCGGCCGGGCCGAACTGTTCGCCGCCGGCACCGCCAACAACATCAAGCCCGGCGACCGGCTGCTGTTCGTCTTCAGCGCCGACAAGGCCGCCGACCCGGTCCACCGGGTGCTGCGGCTGGTGCCCGAGGTGCGGCTCGACCGCGAGAACGACGTCACGGTGATCGGGCTGCCCCGGGACCTGCGCACCCTCAAGGACCTGCGCGCCGAGCTGGCGGACTGGATCACCGTCTCCGAGGGCGCCCCGAACCCCAGGCCCGGGCACAGCCGGATCATCCGGGACTTCGACGAACAGGTCCTGGCCCCGCTGCGCGCCGACCTCGACCGGCCGACCGGCCCGCTGAGCACCCCGGCCGACTTCGCCGAGCGGCTCGCCCCGGTGATCGCCCGGGCGGCCGAGGCCGCCGAACTGGCCCGGTCCCAGCAGCCGGTGGCCGACTGGTTCGGGCGCCTCGGCGAGGAGCTGACCGGCCTGCGCGACCGCGCCCACCAGCTGGAGCCGCCGCAGGCTCCCGACAAGCCCGGGCCGAACCCTCCCGGCACCTCCGACCCGGCCGTCCGCGGACTCGGCTCGGTGCTGGCGGCGCTGCGCACCGCCCCTGCCCGGCCCCCGCTGAGCGCCCGGGACCTCGCCCGCGACCCGCAGCGCCTGTTCGCGCCCGGCTCGGACCTCGGCGCGCAGCTCCTGTCCGCGCTCGACCCCCGGCTGCGCGACGGCCTCTACCCGGCCTGGCGGCGGGTCGACCTGACGGCGCCGCTCGCCGTGCACGAGATCCAGGCGATGCGGGTGGTCGCCACCCCGTTCGGCGCCACCGCGCCGCTCAAGCCCGTCTACGGCAACGACGGCCGGATCGACCGCTACGTGGACTGGCCGCTCGCCGGCAGCACGCTGATCGGCGTCCGGATCGGCTTCGACACCGCCGGCACCGTCCCGAAGACCGCCGACTTCACGTACGTCGAGGCCGGCAGCCTGACACACGACGGCTTCTCGCTGCCGTGGGACCACACCTTCACCCTCGGCCCCGGGCAGGTCAAGGTGGTCACCACCGAGCCGCCCGCACCGACGCCGAACCCGCACGCCGCCGCCGTGCGCGCCGCCGTGCCCGCTCCCGACCAGGAGGCCGGGGTCAGCGCCGAGTTCCTGGCCGAACTGCCCGAACGCACCGTCTTCGTGTCCCGTCCGCAGGCCGACGGGCGCATCCACGTGAAGGTGGACGGCGGGCCCGGCTCCGCACTCGACTACCAGCTCGAACCGGGCCAGGAGAAGACCGGCGAGTCCGGCGAGCTGAACGTCCGGGTCCACCGCTACACCGCCACCGACGAGTCGCCGCCCGCGGTCGAGGTGGTGTTCACCACCAAGCTGCAGCCGGTCTCCGGCACGGTCCTCACCCTCGACGCCGTGTACGACCAGATCGCGCCCGGCAGTTGGGTGGTCATCCAGCGCCCGCGCAAGGGAATCGACGGCGGCATCCCGGGCAGCCGCGACCTCGCCGAGGTCATCACCCGGGTGACCGACGTGCGCGTGATCTCCCGCGCCGACTTCGGCATCACCGGCAAGGTGACCGAACTGTCCCTGCAGCAACCGTGGTTGGACGAGAAGGACACCCAGCTCTCGGACATCCGGGACACCACCGTCTACGCCCGCGGCGAGTCGCTGCGGCTCGCCGACGAGCCCGTCACCGAGGAGGTCCACGGCGATCGGATCGAACTCGCCCGGCTCTACGACGGGCTGACCCCCGGCCGGTGGATCGCCGTCAGCGGCGAGCGGACCGACATCCCGAACACCACCGGCGTCCGGGGCACCGAACTCGCCATGATCGCCGGCGTCGAGCAGAGCGTCGACCCGCGCCTGCCCGGGGACACCGTCCGCACCACGATCACGCTCAGTGCCCCGCTCGCCTACCGCTACCGGCGCGACACCGTCCAGGTCCTCGGCAACGTGGTCCGCGCCACCCAGGGCGCCACCCGCGACGAGGCCATCGGCAGCGGCGACGCCGGCGTCCCCGGGCAGCGCTTCACGCTGTGGCAGTCGCCGCTCACCTGGCTCGCCGCCGACACCCCCGGGGGCGCGCGCAGCACCCTGGAGATCCGGGTCGACGGGGTGCGCTGGTACGAGGTCGACAGCCTCGCCGGGCGCGGCGCCGACGAACGGGTCCACGTCACCTCGACCGCGGCCGACGGCCGCACCACCGTCACCTTCGGCGACGGCGTGCACGGTTCACGCCTGCCCACCGGCCGGGAGAACGTCCGAGCCCGCTACCGGATCGGCATCGGCGAGTCGGGCAACGTCGGCGCCGGCCGGATCACCCAGCTCACCACCCGCCCGCTCGGCGTCTCCGCCGTCGTCAACCCGCTGCCCGCCACCGGCGGCGCCGGCCCTGACGGCCCCGGCCTCGCCCGGCGCAACATCCCGCTCGCCGTCACGGCACTGGACCGGCTGGTCTCGGTACCCGACTACGAGGACTTCACCCGCTCCCGGGCCGGCATCGGGCGCGCCAGCGCCACCCGGCTCTCGGACGGCCGGCGAGAGCTCGTCCACGTCACGGTCGCCGGGGTGGACGACATCCCGCTCACCCCCGACTCCGACCTGATCCGCACCCTGCGCTCCTCGCTCACCACCTACGGCGACCCGCGGCTGCCGGTCGAGGTCGCGCTGCGCGAACTCGTCCTGCTGGTCCTCGCCGTGAACGTGAAGGTCGACCCGGACCACTCCTGGGACCTGGTCGAGCCGGCGCTGCGCCGCGCCCTGCTCGACCGGCTCGGCTACGCCGGACGCCAACTCGGCCAGAGTGCCCACCTGTCCGAGGTGCTCGCCGTCGCCCAGGCCGTCCCCGGCGTGGACCGGGTCGACGTCGACGCCTTCACCGGCGTGCCCGGCAGCCTCACCCCGATGGGCCTGGAGCACCTGTCCGAGCAGCTCGCCCAGCCGCAGCCGACCGTCCCGGCCCGGCTCGCCCGCTTCGACGAACAGCGCTACCGGGTGCGGGACCCCGACGGGGAGACCCTCACCGACATCGCCGCCCGCAACGGCATCTCGGTCGCGGAGCTGCTGCGCCTCAACCCGGCCGTCACCGACACCCGCCCGCTGCCGGCCGGCCGCGTGCTGACGGTGTTCCGCGGCATCCGTCCGGCCCAACTCGCCCTGCTGTCGCCGAACCTGCCCGACACGTTGATCCTCAAGGAGATCCGCGCATGAGTGAGCGATGGGGGTCCCCCCCGGCCGGAGGCTCAGGGAGAGCGAATCGTCGGGAGGTGCGTCCGATGAGCCGAGACCCGGACGGACTGCTGGAGCTGCTGCCGCAGTGGCACCGGCTGCGCGACGCCGAGCAGGGCGAGCCGCTGCGCGCCCTGCTGGCCGTCGTCGCCGAGCAGGTCGACGTCGTGCGCAGCGGCATCGAACAGGGCTACCAGGACTGGTTCGTGGAGACCGCCGCCGACTGGGCCGTCGCCTACCTCGGCGACCTGGTCGGCTACCGGATCCTGCCCGGCTACGAGGAGGTGCTCGCCACCGGACTGCACGGCGGGGCCTCCCCGGAGCGGGCCGCGGCCCGCGACCGGCTCGCCGCCCGGCTGGCGCCGCGGCACGACGTGGCGAACACCGTCGCCTACCGCCGGCGCAAGGGCACGCTCGCCCTGCTGGAGGAGCTGTCCGCCTCGGTCGCCGACTGGCCGGCCCGAGCGGTGGAACTCTCCCGGCTGCTCGGCGGCACCCAGCCGGTGCGGCTGCTGCGCCCGGACGAGGAGGCGGCCGACCGTCAGCGGCTGAGCCGGGGCCGGCTGGTCGACGTCCGGCGCGGCGCCGAGCTGGACCTGCTCGGCGGGCCCTTCGACGGGCAGGCGCACACCGCCGACGTGCGCCGGGCCGCCTCCACCCGCCGCCAGGGCGGCTACACGCCGGCCGGGGTCGCCCTGTACGTCTGGCGGCTGAAGCCCTACCCGGTCACCCGGGCGCCCGCGTACTGCATCGACCGGGCCAGGAACCTCTTCACGTTCTCGGTCCTCGGCAACGACGCCCAGCTGGTCACCGAACCCGAGCCGGAGCCTTCGACCACCCATCTGGCGGCGATCGACAACGTGCCGGCCCCGATCCGGCGCCGGCAGCTCGCCGAGCGCCTGGCCGACTACTACGGGCCGGGCAAGAGCTTCGCCATCTGGCGCGACGGCGCCCAGGAGCCGGTCCCGCCCGCCGAGATCACGGTGGCCGACCTGAGCGACTGGACGTACCGGCCCAAGCGCGGCCAGGTCGCCGTCGACCCGCTGCTCGGCCGGATCGCCTTCGGCGCCCGCTCCGCCCCGCGCCGCGGCGTCTGGGTCGACTACCACTACGCGTTCGGCGACGACACCGGCGGCGGCGAGTACCCGCGCGACCGCCCGGAGACCGGGCAGCGGGCGCTCTACCGGGTCGGCCCCGGCGGGCCGTACGAGCGGATCAACGACGCCTACCAACAGTGGCGCGCCGACCAGGAGGACGGCAGCGCGGGCGGCGCCGCCGTCATCGAGATCACCCACAGCGGCGCCTACCAGGAACAGCTGGACTTCGACCTGGCGGAGGACGACCGCCTCGAACTGCGCGCCGCCGAGGGCACCCGGCCGGTGATCCGGCTGCTCGACTGGTACAGCAACCGGCCGGACGCGCTCAACGTGCGGGGCGTCTGCCCGGGCGGGCGGCTGGTCCTGGACGGGCTGCTGATCACCGGTCGTGGGGTCAACGTCACCGGACCGCTGGCCTCCGTCACCCTGCGGCACTGCACCCTGGTGCCGGGCTGGTCGCTGGAGCCGCACTGCGAACCGCACTCGCCGCAGGAACCCAGCCTCGTGCTGGACCACACCACCGCCTGCGTGAGGATCGAGCGCAGCATCCTGGGCACGATCCAGGTCGTCGGCGACGAGGTGGACACCGATCCGCTGGAGATCCACCTCGCCGACAGCATCCTGGACGCCACCGGGCCCGAGCGCCCGGCGCTCTCCGGGCCCGACTGCGAGCACGCCCACGCGCTGCTGCACGCCCACCGCTCCACGGTGGTCGGCGAGGTGCACACCCACGCGGTGCCGATCGCCGAGGACTGCGTGTTCACCGGGCGGCTGCGGGTGGCCCGCCGCTCGCTCGGCTGCCTGCGGTTCTGCTACGTCCCGCCGTGCTCGCGCACCCCGCGCCGGTACGGGTGCCAGCCGGACCTGGCGCGCTCGGCGGTGACCGAGCTGGTCGAGCGCGGCGAGCTGGACCCGACGCAGGCAGCCCGGCTGCGCGAGCTGGAGGCCGAGCGGGTCCGGCCGCTGTTCACCAACCTGCGGTACGGCACGCCCGGCTACGGCCGGTTGGCCGCCGGGTGCGCGCCGGAGATCACCCGCGGTGCCGAGGACCGCTCCGAACTCGGCGCCTTCCACGACCTGTTCCAGCCCCAGCGCGAGGACAACCTGCGGGCGCGGCTGGCCGAGTACACGCCGGCCGGCACCGACGCCGGGATCTTCTTCGTCTCCTGACCCGCCCCGATGACCCCGAAAGGGAAACCGTGCACGCAGACTTCTCGCGCCTGACCTTCCGGCCCGGCAAGCACTACTCCGCGGTGCTGACCCAGCAGGGCCGGGTGCAGCTCGACGCCGACGCCAACGAGCAGGCCGCGATCGAGCGGTACCAGCTGCGCGCGCTCGCCGCCGACCTGATCGGCCGCCGCGGCGGGCCGGCCGCGGCGGCCGGATTCGCGATCGGCTACGTGCCGGGCAACCACGACGTGGACGACCTCACCATCGGCGGCGGCCGCTACTACGTGGACGGCATCCTGTGCGAGGCCGACCGGCCCGAGCCCGGCATCGCCGTGCCCGACGACGGCGGCCAGGACAACAGCGGCGACGCCCGGGAGGCGCCCGTCGGCTGGACGTACTGGGACCAGCCGGACGCCTACCGGGACCAGGAGCGCGACGACGACCGGCTGCCCGGCGAATTCCCGTTCCTGGTCTACCTGAAGGTCTGGGAGCGCAGCGTCACCGCCGTCGAGGACCCGGAGATCCGCGAGGTCGCGCTCGGTGCGGCGATGCCCGACACGGCGGCCCGGGCCAAGCTCGTCTGGCAGGTGCTCGCCCTGCCCGCCTCGGAGTTGAGCGTTCCGGACGGCGGGGCGTCCCGGGTGCGGGAGGCCTTCGACGCGTGGGCCGAGGCGTACGAGCGGCCGGGCGGGCTGCTGGCCGCGCGCGCCCGGCGGCCGGAGCGGGCGAGCGAGGACCCGTGTCTGGCCCACCCCGAGGCCGGCTACCGGGGTCCGGAGAACCAGCTGTACCGGGTGGAGGTCCACCACGGCGGCTCGGCGGAGGGCTGCGCCACGTTCAAGTGGTCCCGGGAGAACGGCTCGGTCGTCCTGCCGATCGCCTCGATCGAGGGCGTCTGGGTCGACCTCACCACGCTGGGCGACGACGACAAGCTCAGCCTCTCGGTCGGCGACTGGGTCGAGGTCGCGGACAGCGCGTACGTCAGCCGGGGCGAGGCGGCGAACCTGCTCCAGGTCGAGGAGACC
This sequence comes from Kitasatospora sp. NPDC005856, assembly GCF_040629945.1. Classification (NCBI taxonomy): domain Bacteria; kingdom Bacillati; phylum Actinomycetota; class Actinomycetes; order Kitasatosporales; family Streptomycetaceae; genus Kitasatospora; species Kitasatospora sp. NPDC005856. Next base: position 18,535 of record NZ_JBEXWT010000007.1, read on the forward strand.
GACCTGCCGGGGCGCCGGGTGCGGCTGTCCGCCGAACCGGTGCCGGAGGTCGGGCGGCTGGCCGAGCGTCACCCGTTCCTGCGCCGCTGGGACCACCGGGCGCCCCGCGGCCGGGACGCCCTGCCGCTGGCCGGCGGCGCCCTGCAGCTCCGGGAGGGCGCCTGGCTCGACCTGGAGGACGGCGTCCAGGTGTACTTCCGATCGGGCGGCGCATACACCCGGGGCGACTACTGGCTCATCCCCGCGCGGACCTCCACCGGCTCGGTGGAGTGGCCGCAGAACGCGGCCGGCGAAGCGCTGCTCCGGGAACCGGCCGGGGTCCGGGTGCACCATGCCCCGCTCGCCTGGGTGAAGGGCCCGACCACGGTCGTCGACCTCCGACAGACCTTCGCCCCGCTGACCGCCCCCACCCCGCAGTAGGGCGTGCAGCCGGGTGGAAGCGGATGCGGGGCGGTCGCCCGCTCCACCGGCTCCCGGCCCGGCGCACAGCCCGGCCGGGAGCGCGTCGCCACACCGCCCCGGCCTGTCGCCACCGCACCGGCACCGCCGGACGGTAGGAATGGCAGCGGACCGAACCGCACCCCGGAGGCGCCGGTGAACCACCCGATCCTCGACCAGATCCAGGACCTGCGCGCCCGATTGGCGCCCGGCGACACCGCCCCCGCGCTGGTCACCGCACTCGCCGACGGCACCGCACCACGCTCGGCACTGGCCGAACTCGCCGCCCAGCAGCACCGGATCATCCGCTCCGACCGCCGCAGCCTGCTGCTGCTCGCCGGCCGCTGCGCCGACCGGCCGGTCAGCGCCTGGTTCGCCGCCCTGGCCGAGGGCGAGAGCGCCGCGCTGCGCACCCTTCCCGCGCTCGGCGCCGCCGTCGGCCTCGACCGCGGCGCCCTGGAGTCCCGTCCACCGCTTCCGGGCTGCCAGGCCTACCCGCACTTCCTCGCCTGGCTCGCCCTGAACAGCGGGCCCGCGGCCGCGGCCGCCGCCCTGGTCGCCAACTTCGCGGCCTGGGGCGGCTATTGCGCCACGATCGCGCAGGCGCTGCGCCGCCGGTACGGCTTCTCCGACGAGGCCTGCGCGTTCTTCGACTTCTTCGCCCAGCCCGCGCCCGAGCTGGAGCAGCAGGCCGCCGACGCACTGGGCCCGGACCGGCTGGACGAGCCGACCCTGGCCGCCGCACGCGAGTACGGGCTGCTGCTCCAAACCTACGAGCACCTGTTCTGGGACACCCTGGGTGTCATCGGCTCCTGAGCCCGGACCACCCCGGGCCCGGGCCCGAGCGGCCTCAGGCCTGCCAGTGCGGCTTCCCGCTGACCATCCGGCAGTAGATGACCCGGCCGCCGGCGTCGTGGGTGCTCTTGCCCAGGTCCGCGTTGCGGCAGAACTGTCCGGCCTCGTAGCAGTTGCCCGCGTTCGAGCGGATCTCGCATCCGGCACCGGCCGCCGCCGGGGGCTCGGGGTCGTTCGGCGGCTGGGCCGTGGTCACCTTCGGCTGCGGCGCCTTGCTGACGGACGGCTGCGCGTGGGCGCTCGGCTGGGCCGGCGGGGCGACGGGCGGGGGCGTGGCCACCGGCGCCGCGGGGGCCGGCGGGGTGCTGATCGGGGCCGGGGCGGCGGGCGTCACCGGCGGGGTGGTCACCGCGGCCGTGGTCGCGGTGGCGACGGCGGTCGGCGTCGCCGAGGCCGAGGCCGAGGCCGAGGCCTTGGCGCCGCCGTCGGCCGCCGACGGGTCGCACCCGGTCAGCGCCAGACCGACGGTGAGGACGAGTCCGGCGAATCCGGCCAGGCCGGCCCGGCGGCGACCGGGTATCCGTGAAGGCATGGGAGGAGAACGCTCCGTTCCGTATGGATGGGTCGTGCGATTGAAGCAGGAGCTGCACACGCACCGTCCACCGAACCCTCACTCGTTGGCAGATCGAGACCTTCCGGCCACCGAACGTCGCCGGCCGGCCCGTGCCGCGACGACGACGCCTCCTCGCCCCACCGACCGTCCCCGGCGGCCGACCGGTCCCACCGACGGACCGTCAGCGCAGCCCCGCGGTCCGGCGTTCGAACACCTCGGGGCGGGCGCTCTCCAGCGCCGTGGAGACCGCGCCCAGGAGCACCGCCTCCTCCCCCAGCAGGCTCGGCGCGAGCGTCGGACGCATCGGGGCGAGCCGGTGCAGGGCCTGCTCCAGCGGCTCCAGGAGCAGGTCCGCACTGTTGCCGATCCCTCCGCCCAGCACCACCAGGTCCGGGTCCAGGACGGCCGACAGCACGGCCACCGCGTAGGCGAGCCGCTCGGCCTCCCGCTCCACCGCCCGGACCGCCGCCGGCTCGCCGGCCCGGGCCCGCTCGAACACCTGCTTCGCCGTCAGCTGCCGCGTCGCGGACTCCCCGTCCAGCCCGAAGTCCCGGGCGGCCCGCACCACGGCGTCCGCGGCCGCCTCCTGCTCGATGGTCGCGGCCGGCTCGCCGGATCGCCCCGGCAGCGGGACCAGACCGATCTCGCCCAGCGCGCCGTGCGCGCCGAGCAGCAGTTCGCCGTCCTTCACCACGCCCAGCCCGAGCCCCGTGCCGACCAGCAGGTAGGCGAACATCCGGCTGCCCCGCCCGGCGCCCAGGGTGTACTCGCCGAGCGCCGCCAGGTTGGCGTCGTTGGCCACCGAGACGGCCGTTCCCAGGCCCGCCCCTATCCGGTCGAACAGCCCCGGCCTGCCCCAGCCGGGCAGACTGCTGGCGTAGCGCACCCCGCGCCGCTGCTCGTCCCACACCCCAGGGGTGCCGATCACCGCGTGCACGATGTCCCCGGCGGCCAGTCCGGCCTCGGTGATCGCCTCGTGCGCGGCGGCGACCACCGCGTCCGCGACGGCGTTCGCCGAGCGGCCCCGGTTGGCCACGTCCCGGCGGGCGACCACCGTCCCGGCCAGGTCCGCCACCGCCACCCGCAGCCGGGCCCGGCCGATGTCCACGCCGAGCACGTGCCCGGCCGTCGGATCGACCTCGTACAGCACGGCCGTGCGGCCCCGCTCGGGGGCCAGCCGCCCGGCCTCCCGGACCAGGCCGGCCCGCTCCAGCTCGGCCAGCGCGGCGGAGACCGTCGGCTTGGACAGACCGGTGTCCCGAGCCAGCTGGGCGCGCGAGGAGCCGCCGCCCGTGCGCAGCAGCTCCAGCAGCAGCCACTCGTTGTTGCTGCGGAGGCGCTGCCGGTTCCACGGCACCCCGGGGGCCCCGGCCGCCGGGCGACTGGTCGGCTGGTGGGGGCTCATCGGGTCCTCCGGTCTGGATCTTCGGTCGCGGGTGGGCTCGGTACGGCCGGCGGGGCCGGCCCGGGGCGTCCGGGGGCCGGGCGCCGCCGCCCAAGTATGACCGGTGATCATCCGGCGTTCGCCTGCCGTATCCGCACGGCCCCGCGGGCGTTCCCCCGGACATCCCCGCGCGCGACCCGGTGGCCGGCCGACCGGCCGCGGGCTCCGTCACAACACCGTCTCCGGCCGGTCAACGTTTCACCCGCCCGTGGGCGTGCCGCGCGCGGGCGCGTGATCATGGGAGTATGCACTTCCGGCACGGCAACCGAGCAGAGGGCCCACGACCCGTGACACCGGACGCCCGCTCCCTGGCGGCGACCGCGGCGGCCCTCGCCGCCCGGCTGGGTGCGATCACCGAGGGTGACAGCAGTGACAGCGGCGACGACCGCGGCGGCGACGATCCGGAACGGCTCCGCGAGGTCCTCGCCGCCGCCCCGGTCGGCGTCGCGCTGCTCGACGAGCACCTGCGCTGGCAGTACCTGAACGCGGCCTTCACCACCGCCACCGGGCTGCGCCGCGCGGACCTGCTCGGCCGAGCCGCCGCGACCACCGCCTTCGCCGGGGCCCTCGGCATCCTGCGCCGGGTGCTCGCCGACGGGCTCGCCCGCGAACACGCCACCGGAGGCCCGGACGGCGCGGGCGCCCCCGTACCGCCCGGCCTGCGGGTGCGCTACCGGGCGCTGCGGCACTCCGGGCGGACCACCGGGGTGATCGTCGTCGTACTGGACGACCCCGACCCCGCCCGCGACCAGCTGCGCGAGCTGGAACAGGCGCGGGCCCGGCTCGCCCTGCTGGACGCCGCCACCGAACGGATCGGCACCACCCTCGACATCGCCTCCACCGGCGCCGAGCTCGCCGCCTTCGCCGTGCCCCGGCTCGCCGAACTCGCCGTCGTGGACCTGCTGCCTCCCGAGGCCGAACCCGCCCGGGCCGGTCACGGTGCACCCCAGCGGCTGCGCCGCGTCGGTGCCCGGTCCGTGCCCGCGCTGGACACCGCGCTCGCCGAGCTGCCCCGGCCCGGAGAATCGATCCGCCACCGGGAGGGCTCGGCCGCCGCCCGCAGCCTGGCCGGCGGTGTCGCCGTGCTCACCGAGCCCGGCCCCGAGGACGCCTGCCCGGCCGGGACGGCCTCGCTGCTCGTCCTGCCGCTGGCCGCCCGCGGCCGCCTGATCGGGCTGCTCACCCTCGGCCGCACCGCCGCCTGCCCGGCCTTCACCCCCGGCGAGGCCGCCCTGCTCGGCGACCTCGCCGCCCGCGCCGCCACCGCCCTGGACAACGCCCGCCGCTTCGCCCGTTCCCAGGGCATCGCCCTCGAACTCCAGCGAGCGCTGCTGAGCGAACCCGGCAACCCGCACCAGAACCTCGCCCTCGCCTCCCGCTACCTGCCCTCCGGGAGCGCCTCGGTGGTCGGCGGCGACTGGTTCGAGACGGTCCGGCTGCCGTTCGGGCGCACCCTGCTCGCCATGGGCGACGTCATGGGGCACGGCGTCGAGGCCGCCGTCGACATGAGCCACTACCGCTCGGCACTGCGCGACCTCGCCGGAATGGACCTGCCCCCGCACCGGATCCTGCGTCAGCTCGACAGCATCATCTCCGCCGACGACTCCGCCCGCCCGGCCACCTGCCTGCTGTCCGTCGCCGACCCCGGCCGCGGCCGCTGGACCCTCTCCAGCGCGGGTCACCTGCCGCCCGCCCTGATCGCCCCCGGCCGTCCGACCGAGCTGCTGCGCATCCCCACCGGCCCACCGCTCGGCACCGGCCTCGGCGGCTACGAGCAGACCACCCACCCGCTCCTGCCGGGGCAGACCCTGCTGCTCTACACCGACGGCCTGGTCGAGCGTCGGGGCGAGGACATCGACGTCTCGCTGGAGCGGCTCGCCGCCCTGCGACTGCCCGCCGCCGGAGACCTCGACGGCCTGCTCGACGCCGTCCTCCGCTCCCTCGCGCCGCCGCCGTCCCCCGCCGCCGAGGACGACATCGCACTCCTGGTGGCCCGGCCCCGGCAGCGCTGACGGGCCGCCGAGCCCGCCCGCCTCCACCCGCTCCGCAACGGGGGGCGACCGTCCAGGCCTCGGGCGATGACCGCCGAGGAGAGCGCCCGGCGGACGGCCGGACGGTCGGCCTGCGCGGACGGGCGGCGGCTTCGCGGCCGCTCCCCGCCCTGCCGGTGTCCACGCCGGTGGCCACCCCGCTTCGGCTCACACCTTCGCCAGCGCCCGCGCGACGTCCGCCCAGATGTCCTCCGGGTGCTCGATGCCCACCGAGACCCGTACCGTCCCCGGCCCGATGCCCGCCGCCGCCAACTCCTCGTCCGACAGCTGCCGGTGGGAGGTGCTGGCCGGGTGCAGTACCAGGGTGTGCACGTCTCCCAGGGACGGGGCCAGCGAGGCGAGCCGGACGGACTCGGTGAACGTACCGGCCGCCTCCCGGCCACCGGCCAGGTCGAAGGCCAGGACGCCGCCGTGGCCGTCGGGCAGCAGCCGGCGGGCGAGTTCGTGGTCGGGGTGGCTGGGCAGGCCCGGGTAGTGGACGGCGGTGACCGCGGGGTGGGCGGCGAGCCGGCCGGCCAGCTCGAGCGCGCTCTCGCAGTGGCGGCGGACCCGCAGGGCGAGGGTCTGCATGCCGCGCAGGGTCAGCCAGGCGGCGAACGGGTCGGCGGAGGCACCGAGTTCGAGCGAGCGCCGCCAGACCCGCCGGTGCAGTTCCGGGTCGGCGAAGACGGCGACGCCGCCGAGCACGTCCGAGTGCCCGCCCAGGTACTTGGTCACGGAGTGGATCACGATGTCCGCGCCGTGCTCGATCGGGCGGCAGAGCAGCGGGGTCGCGAAGGTGTTGTCCACCACGCTCACCACCCCGGCCCGCTTGGCGACGGCGATCAGCCCGGGCAGGTCGGTGATCCGGGTGGTGGGGTTGGAGACGGTCTCCAGGAGCAGCACCCGGGTCTCGGGCCGCAGTGCGGCCGCCACCCCGGCGGGGTCGTCGCCGCTCACATAGCTGACCTCGACGCCCCAGCGCTCGGTGAGGTCGGTCAGCGCGCCGATGGTGCCGCCGTACAGGCTGCGCTGCGCGATCACGTGGTCGCCGGCGCTCAGCAGGGCGAGCAGCGCAGTGCTGATCGCGCCCATGCCGGAGGCGCTGGCGAGGGCACCGGTGCCGCCCTCCAGTCCGGCGACGGCCTGCTCCAGCGAGCGGACGGTGGGGTTGCCGAAGCGGTTGTAGAAGAAGGCGCCGTCCGGTCCGCCGTGGGCCCCGGCGAGTGCGTCGCCGGTGTCGAAGGCGAACAGGTGACCCTGGTGCAGCGGGACGCCGAGCGGACGGCTGCCGGTGGCCTCGACGAGCGGCGGGTGGACAACCCGGCTCTCGGGGTGCAGTTCCTCGGGGGCCTCGTGGGAGTGGAAGTCGCTCATGACGCTCATCCTGGGGCGGCCCCGGCACCCCGGCCAGGGCCAATCGGCGTCAAGTGGACTGCCCCGGGCGGTCGTTCCGGCTCCGCCGCCCGGCGGGCGACGGCGAACGCCCGGGTCGCGGCCGTACGCGGGCCCCGCTCGGCCGCGGACGGGCGGCCACCGGCGGCTACCCACGGCTGCTCGCAGCTGCCCCCGACTGCCTGCGGCTACTTGCGACGGCTGAAGATCCGCTTCGCGGCGTAGACGATCCCGACGATCAGCAGGACGACGAGCAGGATGAGCAGAATGACCACGACCAGCAGGAACTTCCCCAGCTTGGCGAAGAAGCCCTTTTTCTTCTTCTTCTCGTCCTTGGCCGCGAGGTGCGCGACATCGGCGGAGGCGACGGAAGCGGAGGCGGCGGCGCCGCGCGCTTCGGCACGGACCTCCGAGCCGGCGACAGCGACAGCGACAGAGCCGCCCGGGGCGGCCCCCGGGTTGACGGCGGCGGCCACGACGGTTCGGGGTGCGGCCACCGCCGCCGCGCCCGATGCGGCGGCGGTGAGGCCGACGGCGGCCAGCAGGGCCACCAGGGCGCCGGCTATCGAACGTGCGATGCGATCAGTCATCGTGCTCCTCGTACGGGTCCGGAGCAGCGCGGACCAGCCGCTCTGACCAATTTCTCATGGTCTGACCAGCTGGTTTTCTCATCCGCGCCTAGTATGCTCCACTGAAGTTCTACAGCGGTGTAAAAGTTTAGCGACGGGCCCCGCCCGGATCGGCTCCGGCCCCGAGCCACGCGAACCCGCCGCCGGTCGACGGGGGCTCGCGTGGCAACTGTGGAGGATGACGACGTGCCTGGCCGCAAGGGTTCCCCCGAAGCCGAGAATTCGCCGCACCGGACGGGTGGGCGCCGGGCGACCGGTCGGAGAACCGGCCAGGGGGACGACCGGAAGGACGACCGGAACCCGGACAGCACGGATAGTACGGACGGAACGGACATACCGGACGGCCGTTCAGCGGGCCGGGCCCGCAAGAAGCCCAAGCGCAGCACCAGGGAGAAGGTGCTCTGGGCGACCGCCGGCTGCACCGCCCTCGCCGTCCTCGGCGGCGCCGGCCTCTACCTCCGGCTGAACGGCAACATCAGCACCTTCGACGGCGACGCCCTCAGCAAGGACCGCCCGGAGGCCGCGGCCCCGGACGCCCAGGGCCGCACCCCGGTCAACGTGCTGCTGATCGGCTCGGACAGTCGCGGCAACGGCAACAGCGACCTCGGCGGCGGCGGGGACGGCGGAGCCCGCTCGGACACCGCGATCCTGCTGCACGTCTACGCCGACCACAAGCACGCCGTCGGCATCTCCGTCCCCCGCGACTCCCTGGTCACCCTCCCGCCGTGCAAGCTCCCCAACGGCAAGTGGACCAAGGAGCAGACCAATGTGATGTTCAACAGTGCCTTCTCGGTCGGCGACAGCGAGCAGGGCAACCCGGCCTGCACCCAGAACGCCGTCGAGAAGCTGACCAACCTGCGCGTCGACCACACCATCGTGGTGGACTTCAACGGCTTCGCCTCGATGACCAAGGCGGTCGGCGGCGTCGAGGTCTGCCTGCCCAACGACATCCACGAGGGGGACCTCAACCCCAACCTCGGCCACAAGGGGAAGCTGCTCTTCGCCAAGGGCAAACAGAAGGTCGAGGGCCAGGCCGCACTGGACTACGTCCGGGTCCGGCACGGCATCGGCGACGGCTCCGACATCGGCCGCACCAAGCGCCAGCAGGCCTTCATGTCCTCCCTCATCAAGGAGGTCAAGTCCCGCGGCATGGACCCGACCACGCTGCTGCCGCTGGCCGACGCGGCCACCAGGTCACTGACCGTCGACCCCGGCCTCGGCTCGGCCGCCAAGCTGCTCTCCTTCGCCATGGAACTCGAGGACGTGGACCTGCACGACATCAAGTTCCTCACCGTGCCCTGGCGTTACGAGGGACCGCGGGTCGCCCTGGTGCACCCCGACGTGGACCAACTGTGGGCCGCGCTCAAGGCCGACCGCACCATCGACGGCCAGGACGCGAGCGCCCCGGCCGACGCCGGCTCCGGCGCCACCCCGTCCGCCGCTCCCGCCGCCGCGGCCGCGCCCACCCCGACGCCCGCACCGGACGCCAAGGCCGCCGAGGTGAAGGTCTCCGTGCTCAACAGCACCGGTGAGACCGGACTCGGCAGCCGGGCCGCGGAGACCGTCAAGGGCGCCGGCTACACCGTCACCGGCGTCGGCAACGCGGCGGGCAGGCCGCGCAGCACCACCGTCGTCGAGTACGGCACCGGCGAGCGCACCGCCGCCGAGGCGGTCGCCAAGCTGTTCCCCGGCGCGACCGTGCAGCCCGGCGGCCGGGGCGTCAGCGTCGTCCTCGGCCACGACTTCGCCGCCGCCAACCCGGCGGGCCCCGCCACTCCGGCCCCCGCCGCCACCGCCCCGGCCCCGCTGCCCACCAGCGTCAGCGGCGCCGCCCGCTCGGCCGACGACGATCCCTGCGCCAACCTCTCGTACGGCTGAGCCGGTCCACCCCGCACACACGACGGCGGGGCGCCTCCTCCGGCTCGCTGCTCCGGGGGAGCGCCCGGCCGCCCCGCTCAGATCCCGGACACCGGGAGCAGCAGCACCCGCGCCGGGTCGAACGGCTGCCAGAGCGCGGGCTGTCCGCTGCGGCCGACCCGCAGTCGGCACCACCGCCGCCCGGCCGTGTCCTGCCACCACGCGCTGACCCTGCCGAGCGCCCAGGTGCCGCCCCCGAGGTCCACCTCGACCGGCTGGTAGACCCACCGGACGTCCCGGTCCGCCGGCTCCGGTCCGGTCGGCCCTCCGGTACGCCCGGGACTGCACTGACTCTCCACCACGGCTCCGCCTCCCGGCCCGGACCCTGGCGCCGGTCGCCCCCGTGCGGGCGGCCGACGGCCGGGGTGCAGCTCACCTCCTGAACTCTACAGGCGTGTAGATGTCAGTGGGAGGAGTTCCATCGAAGACGATCGACCCGGGCGGGACGGCGGTCGCGGTATCCGGGGCGAGCCGGCCTCAGCCGCCCTTCCGCGCCGACGCCCTGCGAGCCGCGGCCCCGCTCGACGACACCCCGTGCGCCCCATCCGCTGCGGCGCCGCGGGCCGAGCGCCGCCGCCACAGGGCGAGCGGCACGATGCCGGCCAGCGCGGCGGCCTCCGGCGCCGGCGGCGCCTCGAACGGCGCGCCGGCCGCGCCCGCCGCCCCGGCGGGCACCTTGTCGAAGGTGTCGGGGACCGGCAGGGTGGACCAGTCGGACAGCGGCCAGGCGACCACGAAGGCCCGGCCGACCACGTTGTCCACCGGCACGAAGCCGTCGCCGGTCTCGTTGTGGTGCCAGCGGGAGTCCCGCGAGTTGTTGCGGTGGTCGCCCATCACCCACAGCTTGCCCTTGGGCACGGTGATGGTGCCGACCGGGTCGTTGTCGCAGGGCGTCGAGCCGGGGAAGAGGTACGGCTCGTCCAGCGCGACGTTGTTCACCTTCAGCGGCGCGCCCGCCGCGCATTCGACGGTGTCACCGCCGACCGCGATCACCCGCTTGATCAGGTCCTTCTCGTCCGCCGAGGGCATCAGGCCGACGGTGCTGAGCGCCTTCTGCACGGCGCCCATCACCGAGTCGCCCGAGGTCGTCGGCGTGCCCTCCAGCCAGCCGCCCGGATCGCGGAACACCACCACCTCACCGCGCTCGGGCTCGGCGCCGAACCACGGGGTGAACTTGTCGACCAGTACGCGGTCGCCGATCGCGAGGGTCTGCTCCATCGAGCCGGAGGGGATGGAGAAGGCCTGCACGAAGAAGGTCTTGATGCCGAGGGAGAGCACCAGCGCGATCACCAGCAGGATCGGCAGCTCCTGCCAGAACGGTCGCTTCTTCCGGGGGCGCTCGGCCTGCTCCTCGGACTTCCCGGGAGCATCGGCCTCCTTGGAAGCCCCGGCCCCCGCGCCCTCCGTCGCCGCGCCGCCCGCACTCGCCTCCGCCCGGCCGCCCCCGGCCGCCTCCCGCTCCCCGGCTCCGCCGCTCTCGCCGGACTCCGCGCTCTGCTGCACACTCATCTCCTCGGCCCCTCCCGATGGCCTGGTGGGAGCCGGTACGAAGACCCCCTGTCAGGAACGAACCTACCGAACAGAGGTTCCCGGGCGCGCCCTGACGTGGATGCGCTCCCCCTGCGGCCCGAACAGGCTGAGGAACTCCACCGGCTGCGGGCCCGCGTTGCCGAAGGCGTGCGGGGTGCGGGTGTCGAACTCGGCGGCCTCACCGGCCGTCAGCACCAGGTCGTGGGTGCCGAGGACCAGTCGCAGCCGTCCGGACAGTACGTACAGCCACTCGTACCCCTCGTGGACCTTCAGTTCCAGCTCCGGTCCCTCGTTGCGGCCCGGCGGCACGATGTGCTTGTAGGCGTGCAGGCCGCCCAGGTGGCGGGTGAGCGGGACGATGGTCTGGCCGTTCCTGGTCACCGGGCGCGGGTGGATCCGCGGGTCGCCGGTGGCCGGGGCGCCGACCAGCTCGTCCAGCGGCACCCGGTACTCCCGGGCCAGCGGCAGCAGCAGCTCCAGCGTCGGTTTGCGCTGCCCGGACTCCAGCCGGGACAGCGTGCTGAGCGAGATGCCGGTGACGGCGGCCAGTTTGGCGAGCGTGGTGCCGCGCTCCCGGCGCAGCGCCCGCAGCCGCGGGCCCACCGTGGTGAGGACGTTCTCGAACTCTTCGTCGGCCATGCCTGCCATTTGCCGCTACGGCAAGGATCCTTGTCAATCCGGCACCCGGGTGAGGCCCCGGCGTCGCCCCGACCACCGCCCCGACCATCGTCCCTGCCGGTCATCACCCCGGAGCGCCCGCGGTGCGGCCTATCCTCCCACCATGCGCATCCTCCTCACCCGGGACAGCGTCGCGGCCGGCGACGACGCCGACGCCCCGCACGCCGGGACCGTCACACTCCCCGACCACCTGGACGCCCCGGCGGCGCTCACCGCCCTCGGCCTCCCCCGGCCCCGGCTCCCGCTGATCGGCGGCGGCCGCGCCACCTGGGTGGTGCGCGGCGCCGACGGCACCCCGCTGGCCGTCCTCGCACAGCAGTGGCCCCGGCCCCGGCCGCTCCCGGCCGCCCGGGGGCCGCTCGGCCGCCTGGCCGGAGCGGACGGCACCGTCCGACTGCACGTCGAGTACCGGCGCCAGCTGGACCCGGAGGCCGAGTACCAGCGGCTGCTGGCCGGTTAGGCTCGACGGCCGCCCACTGGCTCCCACTGCCGCCCGCGGTCAGGGTGTGCCGAGGAACCAGAAGAAGTGCTCCTGCTCAAGCAACGCCCGCTCGATCGGATCGAACCAGTCCGTGACGACGAACAGCAGCACGCCCACCGCGCCTCCCAGCAGCAGCCCGATCGCCACGGCCGCCACCACCATCCCCGCGATCGCCCGCATCCGGGCCTCCTCCCCGTCCCGGGGAGGGTCCCCCACCGGCCGTGCACCGGAACCGAACGTCCTTGGACCGAGGCCGAGTTGTCACCGTCCGGTGAGCAACGGCTCCCACCGGGCGGTCCGGCCGGCCTACCGGCACTCGCGCAGCCGGGCCCGCACCCCGGCCGCGGTGGGGCCGAGCGCCAGCAGCAGCACCCCGGCGGCCAGGGCCACCGCGGTGCCGTCGAGGTCGGCGTCGGTCGCGGCGATCGCCCGGTCCATCGAACCGGCGTCTGGTGCCGCGCCGGCCGCCACAAGGCCTTCCCTGACGCCTCCTTGACGTCGCCGGGCGCCGTTCTTGACGCATCTTCGGCGCCCTCCCGACGCCCGGCGGCCATCTCCCTTCGGCGAAGGCCGGGCGGATCAGCCCCGGCCGGCCTTGCCGCCGTGGATCGCCCTCTTCTTCCGGCGGGTCCGCTTCTTGCGGGCGCGCTTGGACATCGCGACTCCTCCGGCCTCCCGGGTCCGATCGTGCTCGCGAACGGTGTTCAGGCCGCCTGGCCGACCAGCTGGTCGGCGAGCTTCGCCAGCCGCTTCAGCGAGCGCTCCTCCTGGACGGCCGGCGCCGTCCTCGCGACCGAACCCCCTTCGTAGTAGGCGCCGTTGGCGAGTGCGACGCCGGGCAGGCAGAGCCACACCACGGCCGCCGCCCCCTCCACGGCCGGCGCGCCGGTCCGCCCGTACAGCGGCAGCAGCGCCGTGGCGCACTGGCCCGGGTTGAGGCTGGCGGCGGTGATGCCGGAGCCGGCCGGGGCCATCTCGGCGGTCGCCATGGTGAGCGCGAGCTGCGACTGCGCGTACGCGGCGACCCGCGAGTACTTCTTCGTCCGGTGCGGGTCCGACCAGTTCATCGAGGCGGTGCGGTGCAGCGAGGAGGAGACGTTGACGATCCGGGCGTCGCCGGCCGCCGAGAGCGGGGCCCGCAGCAGCTTCGCCAGCAGGTGCGCGGCCAGGAAGTTGACCTGGAGCGAGACCTCGTTGCCGTCGTCGGTGAGCGTGCAGCGCTCGGGCGCCATCGCCGCGGCGTTGTTCACCAGCAGGTCCAGCGCAGGGTAGTGCTTGACGACCGTGCCGGCCAGCACGGCGATCTCGGCGAGGTGACTGAAGTCGGCTGCCAGCTCCACGAGTTGGTCCCGCCGGGCACCCGCGGCGACCAGGCGCCCGACGGCCGCCTCGGCTTCGGCGGCGGTCCGGGCGTGCACCAGCACGGTGGCGCCCAGCCCGGCCAGCAGTCGGGCGGTCTCCCAGCCGATCCCGGAGGAGGCCCCGGTGACCAGGGCGGTGCGGCCGGACAGCACGGTGCCGGACGCCGCAGCTCCGGACATTTCGAGCACGGCGGGGGTGGAGGTGGACAGGACGGAGTCGGACATGACCGTTCCCAGGGTGCGTGACACCACCGGCCCTGCCCGGGCCGGGGGTGCGGGCCCAACTGGCCCGATGGATTGAGGAATGCGAGACACAGAAAACGCGGAGCGCGGAAACGCGGAGCGCGGATCTGTGGAACGCGGATCTGTGGAACGCCGGCCGCCGATCGCGGCGGTCCCCGGACGAGGGCTTCACGTACCCGCCCCCGCCCGCCGCGACGGCGCCGGGACGGGGTGCGGCACGTACCGTGCCCTCCGGCGGGGAGGCGCGGATCAGCGCACGGCGATGACGGCCACGGCTGCACGGACCGTCAGCCGCCTATGCGGCGGACGGTCGTGATGGCGTACCGGGCGGTTCATGCTCCTCATCCAATCGGCCCTCCCCCACCCGGGCAAGCGCCGCGCCGACGCCCTGACGAATCCCTGACGCGGCCGCCCATCCGCCCGCGGCCGCGGTCGTCCCTCCGCGCCGTGGGCCCGGCCGTCTCGCGTCCCGACGGCTCCGGGCTCCGGCCTACAGCCAGTCCCGCTTCTTGAACACCAGGTACAGCCCGGTACACACCAGCGCCATCAGCCCGATCGCGAACGGGTAGCCGAAGGCCCACTTGAGCTCCGGCATCTTCTCGAAGTTCATCCCGTACACCGTTCCGATCAGTGTCGGCGCGAAGAGGATGGCCGCCCAGGAGGAGATCTTCTTGATCTCGTCGTTCTGCGCGTGCCCGGCTTCGGCGAGCTGCTTCATCTCCTCGTTCTGCCGCTGCGAGACCAGGGTCGCGTTGACGGTCAGGATGTTCTGCAGCATCTGCCGGAAGCCGTCCACCCGCTCGGCGGCGTAGGTGGCGTGGTCGGCGACGTCGCGCAGGTAGCGCTGGAGCTCCTCGTCGGTGCCGTACTTGCCGAAGCCCGCCTCCAGGCTCTTCATGATCTCCAGCAGCGGGCGGGTGGCCCGCTGGAACTCGATCACCTCACGGGACAGCTCGTAGATGCGGCGGGAGACCTGCGGGTCGCCGCCGAACACCTCGGTCTCGATCTCGTCGATGTCGTGCTGGAGTCCGGCGATCACCGGCGCGTAGCCGTCGACCACGGCGTCCAGCACCGCGTACAGCACCGCCTCCGGGCCGAGCGCCAGCAGCTCGGGGTCGTCCTCCAGCCGGCGGCGCACCGCCGAGAGGTCCGGCGCCTGGGAGTGCCGGACGGTGAGCACGAAGTCGGGGCCGACGAAGAGGTGGATCTCGCCGAAGTCGACCTCCTCCGCCTCGTCCAGGTAGCGGGCGGCGCGCAGCACCACGAACAGGGTGTCGCCGTAGCGCTCCAGCTTCGGCCGCTGGTGGGCGACGATGGCGTCCTCGAGGGCCAGCTCGTGCAGGTTGAACCGGTCGGCGGCCTCCAGCAGCTGCGCCTCGGCGGGGCGGAAGAGGCCGATCCAGGCCATCGTGCCGGGGCGGTCGGGCAGCGTGCGGTAGATGTCGGCGAGGTCGGTGGGCGCCTCTATCCGGCGGCCGTCCCGGTAGACCGCCGCGTCCACGACGGAGCGTTCCAGCGTCACCGGCTCGACGGGCTGGTCGGGGCGCGGGTCCATCGAGTGCTCGGGCGCGGGCTGGGTGTCCGCGGGCCGGACGACGGAACGGGAGAACGGACGCTTGCTCGCGCGCACGGCGCGCACACGCCAGTCGGACATGGCGGGGACCTCCACGGTGGATGCCCGGCCGCCGTACGGGAACACGGCGGGCCGGAGGCGCCCGGCCGGCCGCCACGCGCACGGCGCGACGGGCGGCGCTCGTCGAGTACGACGAGGTCAGTGCCGCGCGGGAGCCGTACGGGAGGAGGTGTGCCGGGGGCCGCGAGTGGTGCGGGACAACCGGGGGCGGGGCCGACTTCGACCCGTACTACTGCACTCCACGGCTCTCACCTCCTCGCCTCCGCGCGCCCACGCACCGGGAGAGGCGCCAGCACAACCCCGCCGAGTCTAGTACCCGTTCTCGTACCCGTACGACCCGCCCTCCCGCCGGGCCCCGCCGCGGCCCGCGCCCACCGCTCGCGTGCACGCCTCGGCGGCCGCCCGGAGCCGCCGCCACGCGGTCTCAACGCCCCGGCCGGGCAGGGCTGTTCGTCCGCAGCGAAGTGATCACGGGGAGGCGAGCGCGCCACTACGCTACGTGGCATGACTTCTTCGGAGAGGGCCCCGGGGCGGGGTACGGCGGTGGTGATCGGCGGCGGACTCGCGGGGATGGCGGCCGCGTGGGCGCTGCGCGGCTTCGCCGAGCGGATCGTGGTGGTGGAGCGGGACCGGTACCCGGCGGGGACGGAGTTCCGGGCCGGGGTGCCGCAGGGCCGGCACGCCCACCTGGTGCTGGAGGCCGGGCACCGGCTGCTGGAGGAGATGATGCCCGGCATCAAACAGGAGCTGATGGCCGCGGGCGCGCAGCGGGTGGCCGCCTCGGACGTCAAGTGGCTCTGCTCCGCCGGATGGCTGGCCGACTACCCGGCCCAGATGGCCTTCCTCTCCTGCACCCGGCCGCTGCTGGACTCGTTCGTGCTGGACCGGGTCCGCGCCCACCCCGCGATCGAGTTCCTGGAGGGCACGGACACGGTCGGACTGCTCGGCTCGGCGACCACGGTCACCGGTGTGAAGGTCCGCGAGCGCGGTCCGGAGCGCGCCGAAGTCCGCGAGATACCGGCAGAGTTGGTGGTCGACGCGACGGGCCGCTCGACCTCGGTGCCGAAGTGGCTCACCGAGCTGGGCTGCCCGCCGGTGCCCGAGGAGCGGGTGGACGCGGGCGTCGCGTACGCCTCCCGGATGTTCCACCGCCCGGCCGGGTCCGACCTCGGCGCCCAGGCGGTCTACCTCCAGACCAAGGCGCCGGACGCGCAGCGTCTGGGCGTGCTGCTGCCGGTCGAGCGCGACCGCTGGATCGTCAGCCTCGCCGGGATGCGCGGCGCCGAGCCGGCGGCCGGCGCCGAGGGGTTCACCGAACACCTGAGCCTGCTGCGCGACCCCCTCCTCCAGGAGGTGCTGCGGGACGCCGAACCGGCGGGCGAGGTGCGGGGCTTCCACCCCGGTCCGGGCGTGCGCCGGCACTACGAACGCAGCTGTCCGGACGGGCTGGTGGTGGTCGGCGACGCCGCGAGCACCTTCAACCCGGTGTACGGGCAGGGCGTCACGGTCGCGCTGTTCTGCGCCCGGGAGCTCCGCCGCACCGCGAAGCGGCACGGCGGCATCGGGCACGCCACCGCCCGGGCCGCACGGCGCGCCGTCGCCGCGGTGTCCAAGATCCCCTGGATGATCTCCTGCGCCGAGGACGCCCGCTTCCGTGCCACCACCGGAGCGCCGTCCGGCGCCCTGGTCGAACTCCAGCACCGCTTCTTCGACAAGGTGCTGGCGGCCAGCACCGAGGACCCGGCGGTCACCGCGGTGTTCCACGAGGTGATGTCGCTGGTGGGGCCGCCGTCGCTGCTGTTCCGGCCGTCGGTGCTCGCGGCGGTACTGCGGGCCTGAGGGGGCGGTTCCGCGTGACGGAGGAAGCGGTTCTGCGGGCTTGAGGGCGGAGCCGGGCCCGCCGCCCGGGGGCGGGACCGGCCGCCGCGGGGGCGTCCGGGTGTCCGCGGGGTGCCCGCGTACTGCCCGGCCCTCCGGGGTGGCCGCGCGGCGCTCGGCACCACCGGGGCACTCCGGGCGTCGGCGGGATGTCCCCGGCCCTACTGGCCGAGGTGCGCGGCGACGTACGGCAGCGCCACCTGCTCCAGGCCGCGCCGGCCGAAGGCGGGGTGGACGTTGACCTCGAAGACCACGCCGCCGCTCTCGGCGGCGAGGTCCACCCCGGCGAGGTCGAGGCCCACGGAGGCGGCCGCCGCGATGGCCGACTCCGCGAGCCCGTCCGGCAGTTCGGTGTAGTCGAGCAGCGTGGAGACGGCTCCCCGGCTCTCGTTGCAGGGTGCGTCCGGGTCCGCCTGGACGTGCTCGACGACCCGGACCACACGCCCGTGAAGCACCACCACCCGGTACTGGTGGCGGCGCCCGTCCGGGAGGAGGTTCCGGGCGTCGCGGGCGATCAGCCAGTCCGCGCCCGCCCTGGCGTAGTGCCGCGTGGCGGCGTCGAGCTGGGCGCGGGAGGTGACGTGGAAGACGTCGTCGCCGCCCATCCCGACGCAGGGCCGGGCCCAGACGTCGCCGCCGAGTGCCGCGAAGGCGTCGGCGGCGTCCTCCGGGCTCGGCCCGGAGAGCGCGATGCTGGGCATGTGCGGCACGCCGTCCCGGACGAAGCGGCCGACGGTGATGTCCTTCTCGGTGGCCGCCCGCCACGCCTCGGCGTCGGTGCCGAGCGAGCGGGCGCCGAATCCGCGCAGCCGCCGTTGGCAGTCCTCGAACGCCCGGCGCCGGTGCGGCGGGATCTCGTAGACGATCACCGTGTCGGCGGTCACCGACCGGCCGCCCGCCTCCAGCCGGAAACCGCCCGCGTCGTCGGCCTCGATCAGACCGCTGCCGCCGGTCATGAAGTGCCGGGCGTCCAGTTGGACGGGTTCCCGGCCGGTCAGCGTCCGCGCGGCGGCGGCGAGCACCTGTCGGCTGCCTTCGGTCGAGCTGTGGTCGGTCAGGAGTACGAGGTCGCGTCGGGCCATGCGGACATGCAAGCGAGTGCGGCGCGACCACGACAAGGACGCCCCGTCCGCCATCCGTCGCCCGGTATGGCCGAAACCGCACGTCCACGAGCGGACGGCACGTGCACCCCGGGCCTGCTGCGGCCGCCCGCCCCGCGCCGCCCCGTTAATCCGGATGCGCCCGACCCGCCCCTCCCGCTACCGTGCCCCTCATGTCCACGCCCCGAATTTCCTAGCCGGACGGCCCGCTTCCACGCCACCCGTCTGTCCGCTAGCCGTTTCGGAGCGTTATCCCATGATCACCACCCGTGGTGTCGACGTGCGCGTCGGCGCCCGCCTCCTGCTGTCCGACGTCACCCTGCACATCGCGCCCGGCGACCGGATCGGCCTCGTCGGCCGCAACGGAGCCGGCAAGACCACGCTGCTCGCCACCCTGGCCGGGCAGCTGGCGCCCGCCGCCGGCACGGTCACCCGGACCGGCGCCGTCGGCTACCTCCCGCAGGACCCCCGCGCCGCCGACCCGTCGGCCACCGTCACCGACCGCATCCTGTCCGCCCGCGGTCTGGACACCGCCGTCCACGCGCTGCGCGCCGCCGAGGCGGCGATGGCCCGCGCCGGATCGCCGGCCGAGGAGCGGCGGGCGATGGACGCGTACGTCCTGGCCGAGGCCGGGTTCGAGTCCCGTGGCGGCTACGCCGCCGAGGCCGAGGCAGCCCGGGTCGCGGCCGGGCTCGGCCTGCCCACCCACCTGATGGGCTCGCCCGTCGGCACGCTCTCCGGCGGCCAGCGCCGCCGGGTCGAGCTGGCCCGCATCCTGTTCGCCGACCACGGCACCCTGCTGCTGGACGAGCCGACCAACCACCTGGACGCCGACTCCACGGCCTGGCTGCGCGGCTTCCTCGCCACCCACCGGGGCGGGCTGGTACTGATCAGCCACGACCTCGGCCTGCTCGCGGAGACCGTCAACCGGGTCTTCCACCTGGACCCGCAGCGCGCCACGATCGACGTCCACAACACCGGCTGGGAGGCCTACCTGACCCAGCGCGCCGCCGACGAGCGCCGCCGCACCCGGGAGCGGGCCAACGCCGAGCGCAAGGCAGCCTCCCTGCACGCGCAGGCCGACCGGATGCGGGCCAACGTCGCCACGGCGACCACCGCCCGCAGCATGGCCCGCCGGGCCGACCGGATGCTCGCCGAACTCGAACCCGTCCGGCAGGCCGAGCGCACCGCCCGGATCCGGCTGCCCGAGCCCGCCCCGTGCGGCCGGATGCCGCTCGGGGCGATCAGCCTCACCAAGTCCTACGACGGCCGGCCGGTGCTGACCGGGCTGGACCTGGCCGTGGACCGCGGCAGCCGACTGGTCGTGCTCGGCCTGAACGGGGCCGGAAAGACCACGCTGCTGCGCATCCTGGCCGGCCGGGAGACGCCGGACTCCGGCCGCGTCGTCCCCGGCACCGGCCTGCGGCTCGGCTACTTCGCCCAGGAGCACGACACCCTCGACCCGGCGCTCAGCGTGCGCGACAACCTCGCCGCGGCTGCACCCGCCCTGACCGACGGTGAGCTGCGGCACGTGCTCGGCGCGTTCCTCTTCCGCGGCGACGACGCCGACAAGCCGGCCGGGGTGCTGTCCGGCGGCGAGAAGACCCGGCTCGCCCTGGCCGCCCTGGTGCACTCCGGCGCCAACGTCCTGCTTCTGGACGAACCGACCAACAACCTCGACCCGGCCTCCCGCACGGAGGTCCTGGCCGCGGTCGGCACCTACCCGGGCGCGATCGTGATGGTCACCCACGACCCCGGCGCCATCGAGGCCCTCCGGCCCGACCGCGTGCTGCTCCTGCCGGACGGGGACGAGGACCTCTGGCACGACGCGTACCTGGACCTGGTCGCGCAGTCCTGAGCCGCGGTGCCGGCCCGCCGGGTTTCTGCCCGGCGGGCCGGCTCGCGGCAGGCGACTCGCGGCGGGCAGGCTCGCGGCGGGCCCCGGCCAGGCTCGCGGCAGGCGGCGGGCAGGCTCGCGGCGGGCAGGCTCGCCTCGGGCCCCGGCCAGGCTCGCGGCAGGCGGCGGGCAGGCTCGCCTCGGGCCCCGGCCAGGCGGGTCTCCGCGTGGCGGGCCTCCGCCAGGCAGGCTCGTTCCGGTGGGCCGGACGTCGCCGCCTCGGCTACGGCTTGCGCGCCTCGATCAGGAAGCGCGCCGAGTGGGCCACGAACGGGCCCTCGGCCCGGATCCGCCCGTCCAGTTCGCGCAGCCGGTCGAGGTATCCGGCCACGGTGAAGCCCGGGACCATCCAGATCACCTTGCGCAGGAAGTACACCACCGCGCCGATGTCCCGGAACTCCATCCGCAGCCGCTCGGACCGCAGGTCCAGCACCTCCAGCCCGGCCTCCCGGGCCTCGGCGCTCTCCCGTTCGGGGCGACGGCCCTCGCGCGCCTCCGGCTGCGGCCCGAGGAAGTACTCGACCAGTTCGAAGGCCGACGCCGGACCCACGTGCTGGGCGAAGTACGTGCCGCCGGGGCTCAGCACCCGGGCGATCTCCGTCCACCAGGCCCGCACCGGATGCCGGCTACTGACCAGGTCGAAGGCCCCGTCGGCGAACGGCAGCGGCGGCTCGTCCGGGTCCGCGACCACCACCGCGCCCAGCGGGTGCAGCAGTTGGGTGGCACGGGCCGCGTTGGGCGGCCACGACTCGGTGGCCGCGAGCACGGGCGGGCGCCCGCCCAGCCGTACGGCGCCAGCGAGCACCTCGCCGCCACCGGTCTGGATGTCCAGGGCGGCGGTCGCCGTGCCCAGTCGACCGGCCAGCAGCCGCTGGTAGCCCCAGGAGGGCCGTTCCTCGGCGGCCCGGCCGTCCAGCCAGGAGAAGTCCCAGCCGTCCACGGACACGGACTCGGCCTCGGCGATCAGTTCTTCGAAGGTCCGCATGTGCGCATCATCGCAGTGACGGTGCCGTCCGGCCAGCGAATTTCCCGTCCGGGACGTCCGCGGGTCGAGGAGCCGACAGGTACCGCAGGACGCTGCCGACCCGTACCTCCAGACTCCCGGCGGCGATCAGCCCGCTCACCGGCTCCGCACCGCCGCCGTCCGCCTCGAACGCGACCAGCACCCCCGGTTCCCCGCCGCACTGGCGCTCCACCAGCCACCGCTCCTCGGGCGTGGGCGAGCGGAACACCGGGTCCTGGAAGGAGTCCGGACAGCGGACGTACAGCGGGTCGGCGAAGACCAGCTCCAGGCCGTGGTGGTAGCAGAGGCCGTACCCGGCGGCCAACCGCAGCTCACCGGGGCGCCAGGGACCACACGTCCCAGTCCCACCAGCTGCCCTCCGGCAGCTCGGTCACCCCGGCGACCGGTCCGACCGGCCCGCGTCGGTCGCATCGGCCGTCGTCGCCGTCGCCGCAGCCACCGAGCCGCGGCGAGGCGCCGTCATCGCGTGCCGAGGCGCCGTCACGGCACGGCGACGGGCCGTCCGACCAGTCGTCATCGTCCGGTATCCGTGCCATCTGCCCGCCCTCTCGGTGGCCCCGAAAACCGGTACCCGGCCCCGGTGTGCCGAGCGAGGATAGCGCCGTGACCGACAGAGCGGTCTCCGCGTTCCGCTCGACGTCGCGCCGTCCGTGCCCTGCCCTGACCTGCCCTGCCCTGCCGCGTTTTCGCCCGCTCGATGCCCCGCCGACGTCCCCTGAAGGGCCCGACGCCATGACCCAGCCCTCCCTCGGCCGCTTCTACGACGCGTTCGCCGATGACTACCACCTCGTCTACGCCGACTGGAACGGCTCGATCGCCCGCCAGGGCGCCGCGCTGGACGCCCTGATCCGCGCGAACCTCGGTGACCGCCCCACCGAGGTGCTGGACTGCGCCTGCGGCATCGGCACCCAGGCCCTCGGCCTGGCCGCGCTCGGCCACCGCGTCACCGGCACCGACCTCAGCCCGGTCTCCGCCGCCCGCGCCACCGCCGAGGCCGCCGAGCGCGGCCTCCGACTGCCCACCGCCGCCGCCGACATGCGGGAACTCCCCTTTCCGGACGGGCGGTTCGACGTCGCCGTCTGTGCTGACAACGCGCTGCCGCACCTCCTTACGGCCGAGGACGTGCGCACCGCGCTCGGTGAGCTACGGCGGGTCCTGCGCCCGGGCGGACTGCTCCTGGTCACCACCCGCCCGTACGACGAGCTGCGCCGCACCCGGCCCACCTCCACACCACCGCAGACCGCCGAGCACGACGGCCGACGGTCGGTCGTCTTCCAGCTCTGGAAGTGGCACGAGGACGGCGAGCGGTACGACCTGGAGCTCTTCCGGCTCCTGGCGGGCGACTCCGGCCAGTGGCAGGTCGCCGTGCACCGCGCCACCTACTGGGCGCTCACCCAGGACCAGTTGAGTGGCTTCGCCACCGAGGCCGGCCTGGCCGGCATCCGCTGGGAGCAGCCCGTTGACACCGGCTTCTTCCAGCCCGTCCTGATCGCCCGCGCGTCCTGATCGCCCGGGCGTCCTGACCTCCCGAAAGGCTCCGGCACGGTTTCCCGCGGTCACCTCCTCCGCTCTCCGCTCGTCTCACCAGCTCCTCACCCCCGACCGGGTCGCCATGACCGGACGGAGCACGACCGGCATCGTGTCGGCGCCGGATTCGCCGTTCGCCGGGCGGCGGCCACGGGTCGCCCGAGGCCAGCTGAACGGGGGAAGTACCTCGCAGATCGGGTGTGGCGGCTGCGGGAGGGATCACCGGTTCGTCATCCTCCAGACATGTCGCCCAAGAACTGAGGAGTGAACGGATGCCGAAGGTGTCCAAGCAGTCAGCAACGAACGTTCAGGAGTTCGGCCCGGTGACCGACCGCCGGGAGGAGATGAACGGCTACACGGTGGAGTTCGTCTCTTTCAGCGCCGACGCCGACCTCGACGGGCCGCTTCAGGCGCTTCCCGGCGGAATGTGTCAGTGCCCGCACTGGGGTTACGTCATCGCTGGACGCATGCGCTTCGTCTTCGAGGAGCACGAGGAGGTGTACGAGGCCGGTGACGCCTATTACCAACCGCCGGGCCACCGGCCGTACGTCGACGCCGGCACCGAACTGCTCCAGTTCAGCCCGACCGACCAACTGGCGAGGACCGAGCAGGCGATCGTTGACTGGATGAGTCGGCAGAGCGGTACGCCGTAGCCACCACGCGTTGGGCAGCCGCGGCAGCACCCACGCGAGATTCCGGGACACAGGACCGGTGTCAGGCGGGCACAGTCGTCGGCCGCCGGGTGAGGGCTTCGGTCAGGCGCTACTGGTACAGCGCCCGGTACGCCTTCACGTCGACCGCCCTGGGCTGCTTCCCGCCGTCGCTGCCGTCGTCGGCTGGCCCGGCCAAGCGCGCTCAGGCGGTCACGGCGCAGCGGTCATGTCCTGGTGCCCCGACCGCTCCCCCGGCCCGGCCCCATGGGATTCGGACCACAACCCGCCGCCGGGAGCGGTGCCCGCGGTGACCGTCTTGCGCCCTCTGTGGCGTTCGATTCCCAGCCCGGACACACACACTCCCCTGGATCTCGAAAACATGTTCTAACCGTCCAAGGCCGCCACCGCCTCCGCGACCCGGGCCGCTCCGTCCTCCTTCGCCATCGCACGGGCCGCCTCCTGTGCCCCTTCCCTCAGCCGCTGCTCCTCGACGGCCTGACGGATGGCCTGCGCCAGCCGGTCGGCGGTCAGGTCGGCGAACCGCACCGGAGTGGTGGCGGCACCGAGCCGGGTGAGCCGGCCGGCCCAGAACGGCTGGTCCGCCGTCACCGGGACCGGGACGCTCGGCACGCCCGCGCGCAGTGCCGCAGCCGCCGTACCCGCGCCGGCGTGGTGCACGACGGCCGCCATGTGCGGGAACAGTCGGGCGTGCGGGAGTTCCCCGACGGTCAGCACGTCCTCGCCCTCCCCCGCGATGCCGGCCCAACCTGCCTGCACCACGCCCCGGACGCCCGCCCGGCGCAGGGCCTCCACCGCGAGGGTGCTCAGCCGCTCGCCCTGCCCCGCGGCCATGCTGCCGAAGCCGATGAACACCGGCGGCGGCCCCTTCCGCAGGAAGTCCTCGACCTCGACCGGGAGGCGGTAGTCGTCCGGCACGTACGGCCACCAGTTGCCGACCACCCGCAGACCCTGCCGCCAGTCGGCCGGCCGCGGTACGACGGTCGGGCTGAAGCCGTGCAGCACCGGCCAGTGCGCCCGCTCCCCGGCCCTTCGACGCGCGGTCTGGGAAAGCGCCGGGAGGCCGAGCCGCGACCTCATCCCGCGTGCGGCCCCGGCGTGCAGACGGTCGACGACCCGCTGGCCGAGCGCCCCCGCCGCCCGGTTGCCCCAGCTCCCCAACGAGCGACCACCCCCGACGACCGGAGGGAACTCCCGTGTCGGCAGCGTGGGTTGCAGGTAGACCCCGAGGCTGGGAACGTTCATCGCCTCCGCGAGGTGCCAGCCCAGCGGCGCGGTGGTGGTGCTCAGCAGGAGCAGATCGGCTCCGGGTGCGGCGGCGTCCGCGAGCCCGTCGCCCAGTTGTCCGATGAACGCCGCGGCCCGCGCGAGCAGGTCGGAGCGCCCGCCCGTCGAACCGGTGCCCGCCCCGCGTGGATCGACCGGGAGCGGCCGGAAGTCGAGGCCGCTGCCGGCCACCAGCTCGCGGAAGGCCTCGGGCGCCGCGAGCGCGACCTCGTGCCCGGCACCGCGCAGGTGCGCCCCGAGCCCGGTGTAGGGGGCGACGTCGCCGTGCGATCCGGCGGCCATGACGAGGATCCTCATCGGTCCGCCCCGTCGAGGTCGTTCCGGTCGCGTTGCCCGGCGTTGACGCCGATGGCCGCACGCAGGTAGCCGGCCAGGCCCGGGCGCTGCTCGGCCGGCGGGACGACCAGGGCGAAGGCGCGGGCGTCCGCCTCGTAGTCGTCGGCGATCCGGCAGTGCATCTCCGGCGGGCAGGGCGTGAACCACCGGGTGATGTGCTGCCGGTGCTGCTCCGCGAGGTCCAGCACCGCCGGGTCGTCGACCGGCAGCCCCGCGTCGAAGGCCTCCAGCAGCCGGCCGCGCCACTCGGCGGCCTCCGCCATCAGCTGCCGCCAGTCCTCCTTCGAGTGGGTGGCGGCGCGGGCCAGGGCCTCCTGGTGGCTGTCCCGCTCGCCCCACTTGAGGTGGGCCTCAGCCGCGTAGCTGAGGTCGAAGACCACGTCCCCGAAGACCTCGAAGCGCTCCTCCGGGGTCAGCTCGACCCCGGTGCGCTGGACCTCGATGGCCCGCTCCGCGACGTCGACCAGCTTCTGCAGCCGGGCGATCTGCCCGGTGAGGGCCTGTCGCCGCGCCAGCAGGTGGTCGAGCGCGTTGGCCTGCGGATCCGCCAGGATGTCCGCGATCTCGTCGAGCGGGAATCCGAGCTCCCGGTAGAAGAGGACCTGCTGGAGCCTGGCGAGGTCCGCACCGTTGTAGAGCCGGTACCCGGCCGGGCTGCGCTCACTGGGCGAGAGCAGCCCGGACCGGTCGTAGTAGTGCAGGGTCCGGATCGTGACCCCGGCGAAGCCGGAGACCTGGCCCACCGACCAGCTCATGCGTCCCTCCGATCATCCGTTCGTTCGCTGCGCCCCCACCGTGCGGCCTGACGTGGGGTAAGGGTCAACACGCGCAGCTCAGGGGCCTGCTCCGGATGCCTGGAGACACCTGGGCTCAGGTCTCGCGCTGCGGGCGGTAGGCGCTCTCGGGTATGCCGAAGGTCCAGGCGACCCCGGCGCGCGCGGTACGGGTGCTCGGAGGGACGCGCAGCCAGTACGTGCGGTGGGTGCCGTCGGGCTCGGGGGTGGAGTTGACCACCTCGACCATCACCACCGGCTCGTCGTCGGGCAGGACGATCCGCCAGAGCACCCCGGTCTCGTCCCGGTGGATGGGCTCGGCGCCGGAGTCGGCCAGGTAACGCTCGTAGCCGTAGTGCTCCAGCAGGACCCGGCGCAGCTCGGCGTTCTCCTCGGTGCGGATCCGCTCGACGGTCACCTCGACCAGGCCGGCCAGGAACTCGGGCGGGACGGGCATGCCGCGCCAGGCGTGCAGGGCGAAGCCGTCGGCGTACTCCAGGGCGGGCCCGTCCGCACGGTCGAGCCGCCCGGCCTCGTCGCGGTGCAGGGCGGTCGGCCGCTCGCTGAGCAGGGCCACGTCCCGGTACGGCCACCACCAGCCGGCCTCCCGGGCCAGTTCGGCGAGCGGTGCGACGGCTTCGGCGCTCGCGGCGGACTCGAAGGCGGCGAACCACGGCGCGTCGTGCTGGCCGCGCACGGCGTCCAGCAGCGCGAGCCGGACGGCGGTGCGGCGGTCCCGTGCCTCCTCGGCCACCGCGACATCGGACTCCCGGTCGGCCTCGGGGGCGAGCCGGTCGAGCACGGCGTTGCGCAGCCGGTCGGCGAGCGGGGTGGTGACCGGCCCGAGCTCGCCACCGGTGAGCGCCCAGTGGCCCGCCCAGCCGGCGGTGCCGAGTTGCTCGACGGCCCCTCGCCGGGCCCGTTCCCAGGGCCGGGTGCGCACGGCCTCCCGCACGCTCTCCGCACCGGCGGCCCGCAGCTCCAGGGCCGCCTCGGTCGCGGCGAGCGGCGAGTCGAACCAGCGGACGGCCGCGGGCTCGGGCAGTCCGGCCGCCCGGTAGGCGGCCCGGACGGCGTGCTCGGCCGCCGCCCTGTCGCCAGGCCCGGTGGCCGCCGCGGCCGCCCGCCAACGGGCCGTCGCCTCGGCCGGCCCGGGCAGCGTCCGCGCCTGCGCCTGGGCCCGGTCACCGTGGACCTCGTCGTGGATCACCGTCTCCATCCCTGCTCCGTTCCCGGTCGGGCTCCCCACCCGGCCGTCCGTTCCCGTTCCGTGCTGCGGCCCCGACCGCATCGTGCCGTGCCGTGCCATGCCGTGCCCTCGTCCTCACCCGCGCCCCCGTCCGGTGGGCGGAGCGGTCGTCAGTCCGCGACCATCCGCACCGCGCCGGGCACGTACTCGCGTTGACGGACCACCCGGTACCAGCTCTTGGGCAGCGGTATCGCCGCGTGCTCCTCGTGCACCACCCGGCCGCCCTCGGGCAGGTGCAGCCAGCCCGCACCGAACGGCCCGGACTCGCGGCGCAGCTCGCCGGGGCCGACCACGGCGTGCGCATGCCCGGTGACCTCTCCGAGCGCCAGCACCATCCGGCCCCGGGCGTCCCGGGGCTGCACGGCCAGCTCGGCCACCCGCGGCGGCACCGCGCTCTCCTCGACCGGCACGATCAGCACATCGCCCTGGCGGTACATCAGTCCTCCCTCGCCGTACGGCCGGACCCCGACGGACGCCGGAATCCACGGCTCCGCCGCGTCCACCGCGGTCACTCTCCGGAGCCAGGACCCGAACATAGAGCAAGGGTCTGACAACGCGCCCGGGCGGCGACCCGGGCGCCGGATTGTCAGTCCCGGCTGGTAGACAGTTGTTCGGCCCCGACCCCAGAGGAGCAGCGCATGACTGTCAACGACCACATCGAGCGGTTCCACGGTCTCCCCGTCTTCGACTTCGTGGCGGCCCTGGAGGAAGCCGAGGAGAAGGACGGATCCGGGGCCGCCCAGCTGCCGGCGGCGGACGCGGCCGCGTGGCGGATCCGGCTCGACTACGAGTCCGAGGCGACGTTCGTCGAGCGCTGGGAGCGGTTCCTCGGCACCGTCGACACCGCGCGGGTCACCGCCCTGGTGATCGGCCAGTGGGCGCCGGAGGAGCCGGAGAGCTTCCAGGAGCCGATGGAGGCGATCCTCGCAGCGGCCGACCGACTTCCCGCCCTGCGCGCGCTGTTCGTCGGCGACATCACCTACGAGGAGTGCGAGATCTCCTGGATCCAGCAGTGCGACATCACGCCGCTGGTGAAGGCCTTCCCGCAGCTGGCCGAGCTGGTGGTCCGCGGCGCCTCGCAGGACTGGGACGGCAAGGGCGGCCTGGCCCTGGAGCCGCTGCGGCACGAGGCGCTCAAGGCGCTGCGCTTCGAGGCCGGCGGTCTGCCGGGCTCGGTCGTGCGTTCGGTGGCCGGCTGCGACCTCCCCGCCCTGGAGCGGCTGGAGCTCTGGCTGGGCGTGGACAACTACGGCGGTGACGCGACGATGGCCGACCTCGCGCCGTTCCTGGACGGCACCCGCTTCCCCGCGCTGCGCCACCTCGGCCTCCAGAACAGCGAGTTTCAGGACGACATCGCGGCCGCGGTGGCGCACGCGCCCGTCGTCGCCCGGCTGGAGTCGCTCAGCCTCTCCATGGGCGTGCTGACCGATCAGGGCGCCACCGCCCTGCTGGAGGGCCAGCCACTGACCCACCTGCGCTCGCTCGACCTCCACCACCACTACCTCACCGAGGAGGTGCAGGAGCGTCTGCGCCAGGCCCTGACCGGGGTCGAGGTCGACCTCTCCGAGCCCGGAAAGCCCGACGACCGGTGGCGCTACGTGGCCGTGGCCGAGTAACCGTCACCGCCCGCACCCGCCCTACCGCCCATCCGTCCGTCCGCCCATCCGTCCGACCACTCGACCCACCAGGATCCGCCATGGCCGTCTCCCGCCACATCGAACGCTTCCACGAGCTTCCGATCCACGAGTTCACGCCCGACGACGCCCGGCCGCTGCCCGCCGCGGGCGGCGTAGCCTGGCGGCTGTCCCTCGAGTACGGCTCCAAGCGGGACTTCGTCCAGCTCTGGCGGTCCTTCCTGGAGAAGGTCGACCCGGCCGGCGTCCGCGCCGTGGTGATCGGCGCCTGGTGGCAGGACGGCTACACCTCCGTTCGCCCCGCGATCGAGGCCATCACCGCCGAGGCCCGGCGCCTGCCCGCCCTGGAGGCGCTGTTCCTGGGCGAGGTGACCTTCGACGAGTGCGAGATCTCCTGGCTGGAGATGGACGACGTCACCCCCTTGCTGAACGCCTTCCCCGGGCTGAGGTCGCTGGCCGTGCGCGGCGGCACGGACCTCGCCCTGGAGCCGGTGCGGCACGACCGGCTGACCAGCCTGCGCTTCGAGTCCGGCGGCCTCCCGGCCACCGTGGTGCGCGCGGTGGCCGGCTCCGAACTGCCCGCGCTGGAGCGGCTGAGCCTCTGGCTCGGCGTGGACGAGTACGGCGGTGACACGGGGATCGACGACCTGGCGCCGTTCCTGGACGGTTCCCGGCTGCCGAGGCTGCGCCACCTCGGGCTGGCCAACAGCGAGATCCAGGACGAGATCGCCGCCGCCGTCACCCACGCCCCGGTGGTCGCCCGGCTGGAGTCGCTCGACCTCTCCATGGGTGTGCTCTCCGACGAGGGCGCCACCGCCCTGCTGGAGGGCCAGCCGCTCACCCACCTGCGCTCCCTCGACCTGCACCACCACTACCTGAGCGACGCGATGCAGGGACGTCTGCGCGAGGCCCTCCCCGGGGTCGAGATCGACCTCAGTGACGCCGAGGCGGACGAGATGGACGACGAGGACGACCGCTACGTCTCGGTCGCCGAGTAGCCGGCGCGGAGGCGATGACTGTGCGACTGACCGTCCTCGGCAACCCGGGGCACCGACGGGTGACGCTGTTCGCGGCCGCCGCCCGGGCCGCCGGACTGCCCGAGCCCGCCATCCTGCCCTGGCTGGACGTGCTGCGCGGCCGGTACCGGCTGCCCGAGGGCGGTCTGCTGCGCATCGAGTCGCCCGGCGAGGAGCCCGAGGTCGACCGACTGCTGCGCGGCCCGGCGCTCGGCCCCGGTTACGCGCCGACCAGGGTCGAGGGCACGGCCGTCTGGTACGCGGGGGTCGTGGCCGCGCTGCGCGGGCTGGCCGCCCGGCCCGGCGTACGGCTGCTCGGCGATCCGGCGGAGATCGCCGTGATGTTCGACAAGCGCCGGGCGCACGCGCTGCTCACCGCGGCCGGGGTGCCGGTGCCCAGGGCGCTCGGCGGCGAGGTCACCGGCTGGGAACACCTGCGCGAGCGGCTCGCCGAGGCCGGTCTGCGCCGGGTCTTCGTCAAGCCGGCGCACGGCTCCTCCGCCTCCGGGGTGGTGGCCCTGGAGTTCGGGCCGCGCGGGCAGCTGCAGGCCACCACCTCGGTGGAACTCGCCGACGGCGGCCTGCACAACTCGCTGCGGGTGCGCCGCTACCGCACCGAGCGGGAGGTCGCCGCGATCGTCGACGGCCTGGCACCGGACGGGCTGCACGTCGAGCAGTGGATCCCGAAGGCCTCGCAGGCGGGGCGCTCGGCGGACCTGCGGGTCGTGGTGGTCGCCGGCCGGGCCACCCACGCCGTGGTGCGCACCAGCACCCAGCCGATGACCAACCTTCACCTCGGCGGCGCCCGGGGCAGCATCGAGCAGGTCCGGGAGGCCGCCGGCCCGGGCTGGCCGGCCCTGCTGGAGACGGCCGAGCGCGCGGCCGCCTGCTTCCCCGGCTCGCCGATGGTCGGCGTCGACGTGCTGCCCACGGCCGGGTGGCGGCGCGCCCTGGTCGGCGAGGTGAACGCCTTCGGCGACCTGCTCCCCAACCTCACCGGCCTGCCCGGCGGCCCGGCCGAGGGCCTCGACACCTACGGCGCCCAGCTGGCCGCGCTCACCGTCCCCTCCCCGACGTCGCCCGCGACGACGGACCACCAGATCACGGAACCCGCTCGATGAACCACCTGACCACCGCCCCTGCCCCGGCTCCCGCTCCCGCTCCCGCTCCCGACATGAACACCGTCGTGGGCAGTCACGACCTGCTGCTCGTCACCCTCGACACGCTCCGCTTCGACGTCGCCGAGGAACTGGCCGCCGCCGGCCGCATCCCTAACCTCGCCGCTGTCCTCCCCGGCGGCCGCTGGGAACGCCGACACGCGCCCGGCAGCTTCACTTACGCCTCCCACCAGGCGATCCTGGCCGGCTTCCTGCCTACCCCGGCCAACCCCGGCGGCCCGCACCCGCGCCTGTTCGCGGCACGCTTCGCCGGCTCCGAGAGCACCGCCCCGCGCACCTGGGTCTTCGACGCCCCCGACCTGCCGACGGCCCTGGCCGCGGCCGGGTACCGCACGGTGTGCATCGGCGGCGTCGGGTTCTTCAACAAGCAGGGCCCGCTGGGCTCGGTGCTCCCCGGCCTCTTCCAGGAGAGCCACTGGGCACCCGAGTCGGGCGTGGCCTCGCCGACGTCCTTCGAGGAGCAGGTCGCCCGGGCCGAGCGGGTCGCCGCCGAACAGCCCGCCGAACAGCCGCTGTTCCTCTTCCTGAACGTCTCGGCGCTGCACCAGCCGAACTGGTTCCACCTGCCCGGCGCCACCCGCGAGCACGGGGACTCGCGGGCCAGCCACGCCGCCGCCCTGGAGTACGTGGACGCGCACATCGGCCGGCTGTTCGCCGCGATGAGCGCCCGCCGCCCCTGCTTCGCGATCGTCTGTTCCGACCACGGCACCGCCTACGGCGAGGACGGCTACACCGGGCACCGGATCGGCCACGAGGTGGTCTGGACGGTCCCGTACGCCCACTTCACCCTCCCCGTCCGATCGGCGGCGGGCGCCACCGCGACCTCCGAGGAGCACGCATGACCACCGCACCCCTGCGCCCGGACTCGCCGTACCATTCCTACGTCTACGCGTACCCGCACAAGACGGCCTACCGCCCGCTGCCCGGGCGTCCGCCGCTGCGCGAGCTGTGGGCCGGCGAAGCGCAGCAGGCGCTCTCGCTCTACCTGCACATCCCGTTCTGCGAGGTCCGCTGCGGCTTCTGCAACCTGTTCACCCGGATCGGCAGCCCGGAGGGCCTGACCACGGCCTACCTGGACGCCCTGGAGCGGCAGGCCATGGCCGTCCGCGCGGCCCTGGACGACGGGGCCCGGTTCGCGCTGGCCGCGTTCGGTGGCGGCACCCCCACCTATCTGACGGCCGGTGAGCTGGAGCGGCTGTGCGACATCGCCGAGCGGCGGATGGGTGCCGATCTGCGGGCGATACCACTCTCGGTGGAGGCCTCGCCCGCCACCGCGACCGCCGACCGGCTGGAGGTGCTGGCCGCCCGGGGCACCACCCGACTGAGCCTGGGCGTGCAGTCCTTCGACGACGCCGAGGCGCGCTCCGCCGTCCGCCCGCAGAAACGGGCCGAAGTGGAGGCCGCCCTCGGCCGGATCCGCGCGGCCGGTTTCCCGGTGCTCAACATCGACCTCATCTACGGCATCGACGGCCAGACCGAGGCGAGCTGGCTCCGCTCGCTGGACACCGCGCTCGCGTGGCAGCCCGAGGAGCTGTACCTCTACCCGCTGTACGTCCGTCCGCTGACCGGCCTGGCCCGGCGCGGGGAGCAGGAGAGCCGGTCGGCCTGGGACGCCCGGCGGCTCGCCCTCTACCGGGCCGGTCGCGATCACCTGCTCGCCCACGGCTACCAGCAGGTGTCGATGCGGATGTTCCGCCGCTCCGCCTCCCCGCAGGCCGGGGCGAGCGAGTACGCCTGCCAGACCGACGGCATGGTCGGCCTGGGCTGCGGCGCCCGCTCCTACACCTCGCGGCTGCACTACTCCTTCGACTACGCGGTGAACGCCACCCAGGTGCGCGGCATCATCGACGACTACGTCGCCACCGAGGACTTCCACCGTGCCGAAGTGGGCCACTGGATGGACGGTACGGAGCCGCGCCGGCGCCATCTGGTGCAGTCGCTGCTCCAGGCCGAGGGCATGCCGCTGGCGGACTACCGCGCCCGGTTCGGCGGTTCACCGGCCGAGGACTTCCCTGCGGAACTGGCGGAGTTCGCCGAGCGCGGCTGGCTCGCCGAGGGCGATGCGGCGGTCCTGCGGCTCAGCCCGGAGGGGCTGGCGCACTCGGACGCCGTCGGGCCGATGCTGTTCTCGCCCGGGGTCCGGGCCCTGATGGCGGCGTACGAGGCGAAATGACCTTCCTCGGCATGCCCTCCGCCTCCCCGCCGCCGGAGGACGGCGCGCGGGACCTCACCCTGCTCTACCGCGGTCCGCTCTCCTCCTGCGACTACGACTGCCCGTACTGCCCGTTCGCGAAGCGGCGCGACAGCCCCGGGCAACTGCGGTCCGACCGGGCCGCGTTGGAGCGCTTCACCGGCTGGGCCGCCGGGCGCGCGGGCACCGGCGACACCCTGTCGCTGCTGTTCACCCCCTGGGGCGAGGGGCTGGTGCGGTCCTGGTACCGCCGGGCACTGGTCGAGCTGAGCCGTCTGCCGCACGTGCGCCGCGTCGCGATCCAGACCAACCTCAGCTGCCGCACGGGCTGGCTCGCCGAGGCGGACCTCGACACCCTCGCCCTCTGGGTCACCTTCCACCCCGGACAGGTCACTCGCGACCGCTTCCTCGCCAAGTGCCGCGAGCTGGACGCGCTCGGTGTGCGCTACAGCGTGGGCGTCGTCGGTCGGCCCGAGCACCTCGACGAGGCCCGCCGGCTGCGCGCCGAGCTCGCCGAGGACGTCTACCTGTGGGTCAACGCCGCCGAGGGCCTCGGCTACACCGACGCCGAGGCCGCCCGGTGGACGGCCCTCGACCCGCACTTCGGCTACAGCCGGCACGCCCATCCCAGCGCTGGGCTGCCATGCCGCACCGGCGAGTCCGTGCTGTCGGTGGACGGCGACGGCACCGTCCGCCGCTGCCACTTCGTCCGGGACGTCCTCGGCAACCTCTACGACGGCAGCTACCGCGCCCAACTACGCTCTCGGGCCTGCCCGTTGCCGGTCTGCGATTGCCACATCGGCTACGTCCACCTGGAGACCCTCCCGCTGTACGAGCTGTTCGGTGCGGGAGTGCTGGAGCGCGTGCCGCACGGCTGGCCGCAGGATCGGTGATAAATCGGTTGCGGGCCGGCCACTCTGTGTGAAAGCGTACGAACGACCGTGCAGCTCCAGCAGGTTCGGAAAGGAGGCCCGCAGATGATCAGTGGCATACGGCTCGCCGTCGTGCCGGGCCTCGTGCTCGGTGACACCCCGGCTCGCGCTTCGACGCGTGAGCCGCACCCGGCCTGACGCCCGCACCCGCCTCCTGGCGATGCCCCGGCCCGACGCGCCTGCTGCTCACCTCCTCGTCGAAGTGCTCTTCGTGCCCCCTTGCACGTTCGACCACGAGGAGCCCCGGTGTCCGACACCCGCCGGCCCAGCATCGTCCCCCTGTCCACCCTCTCCGTCCTGCCCGCACCCTGGCACAGCGAGAACGGCACGCCCCCGCCGCGCCGCCTGATCGCCGCCGATGGCACCCTGGGCGCCGAGGCCGCCTACCGGCTGGCCTGCGAGGGCACCGCCCTGCTCTGGCAGGGCGACTACCCCGGCGCACCCCGTCTCCTGCACGCCATGCGCCGCCGCGCCGAGCGGCGCCGACCCCGATCCGCCCCCGGCTCCCCGGCCGAGGCCTTCCGGCAGCACCGACAGGAGCGCGCCCGCCTCGCGCGCGTCCTCGGCACACTACTGGTGCCGCTCGACGCGGATCACCGCATCCGGCTCGACCGGGCGCCCGACGTCCGCGAGGCCTGCCTGGCGGCCTACGGACCGCTCCTTGACAACAGAATCGTGTCCCTCCGCGAACTCCTCGGTGTGATCGGCGCACACCAGTGGCGCACCAGGGGCGTCGAGGTTCCGGCCCTCGGCGCTCGTATCCACCCGCACTACGGGGTCTTCTCCCCCGTCCGCGGCGAGTACGTCGACCTCGTCGCCCGGGCGCCGCTGCCACCGGCCGCCCGGGTCCACCCCACCGCGTACGACCTCGGCACGGGAACGGGTGTGCTCGCCGCGCTCCTCGCCCGACGCGGCCTGCGCGAGGTCCTGGTCACCGACGCCAATCCACGCGCCCTCGCCTGTGCCCGCGACAACGCCCGCCGCCTCGGTCTCGCCGACCGAGTCGAGACCGCCGGCACCGGCCTCTACCCTCCCGGCCGGGGCCGTGCCGCCCTGGTCGTGTGCAATCCCCCCTGGCTGCCCGGCCGGCCGAGCTCCACCCTCGACGAGGGCGTCTACGACCGGGACAGCCGCATGCTCCGCGGTTTCCTCGACGGCCTGGCCGACCGCCTGCTCCCCGGCGGCGAGGGCTGGCTCGTCCTGTCCGACCTCGCAGAGCGCCTCGGCCTGCGGTCCCGCGCCGACCTGCTCGGCACCGTCTCCGGAGCCGGACTACGCGTCACCGGACGCCTCGACACCGCCCCCCGCCACCCTCGGGCCACCGCCGACGACCGGGCCGACCCCCTCCTGCGCGCCGCCCGCGGCGCCGAGGTCACCTCGCTCTGGAGGCTCGCCCCGGCATGACACCCGGCGACCTCCTGCACACAGCCCGAAGCGGCTCCGCCCTCACCGGGCGGTACCGCCCGTACGTCCCTAGCCTGGTGACAGGGAGGAGGCGAAACACCATGCTTGGAGACGCTCCGCTGCAAGCAGTCATCCCCGCCACCGATCTCGCCCGCGCCAAGGCCTTCTACACCGACATCCTCGGCCTCAAGCTCACCGAGGAGGGTGAGGAGGAGTTCATCTGCGACACCGGCGGCACCCAGTTCACCGTCTACCGCACCCCCAGCGGCGGGCAGGCCGCCCACACCCTCGCCAGCTTCAAGGTCTCCGACCTCGACGGCGAGATGGCGAGCCTGCGCGATCGCGGCATCACCTTCGAGGAGTACGACTTCCCCGGTCTGCAGACCGTCAACGGCGTCGCCGAAGGCGAGGGCATGCGCGCGGCGTGGTTCAAGGACAGCGAGGGCAACATCCTCTGCGTGTCCCAGCGGGTCGGCCGGTAGTCGTACCGCCGCCCGGCCCGGTCGGCGGGCGATCTTCGGAATCCGCCCGCCGACCCGTCCGACCCACGACACGGCACCGCCGTCGGTCACCGCCGTCGGTCACCGCCCGCGTGCCCGCCGCCAGACCGTGCGGGCCGCGGCGACCGGATCGAAGGAGCCCGGGCGGTCCCGGGTCAGCGGGTAGCAGGCGAATCCGATCAGCGCCGCACTCAAGTGGCCGACACTGGTGTAGTCCCGGCTCTGCAGCACACCCAGCCCGTAGACCAACAGCACTCCCGCCGCGTAGAGGTACCGCCAGGGCCGCACGATCAGATAGGTGAGTACCGCGACCACTCCGGCCAGCGCGTAGCTGACGCCGTAGTCCAGGGTGTAGACCGCCCTCGGCGGGGCCAGCCCACGGTGGATCGCCCAGCCGAGCACACCCTCGCTGAGGTAGGTGGCGCCGACGTGCGCGAGCCCCGCCACCGAGATCCAGCGCAGCGTCCCGAGCCAGCGCTCTGCGGGCACATGGAAGAGGTTGTACAGCAGGAAGTAGAACGGCCAGCCGCCGCCCGCGATCCACAGGGCACTGGTCACCAGGACGCGCACCGGCGAGACCTGGAGGTGATGCAGGTTGGTCGAACGCCGTTCCAGGATGCGGTCGGCGGTCGCCGGGTCGACGTGCCGGATCACCTGGGTGGTGACGAGCAGGATCGCCAGCCAGATGTAGGTGCCCGGCGCGCGCCGGACGTACGCCCACACCCCGTGGGCGCCACGCGTCCACGGGGGCCGCCGGTGCACCTCGGAGTCCTTGGCGGTGCTGTCGGCCATCGACGCCTCCTCGACACTCCTTCCCCTCACCCTCACCCCCGCCCGGCCCCACCGCCACCCACGCCACCACGCGCACCCGCCGCCCCGGCCCTCCACACGCGCCGCCTCCACCCCGT
Organism: Kitasatospora sp. NPDC005856; assembly: GCF_040629945.1. Classification (NCBI taxonomy): domain Bacteria; kingdom Bacillati; phylum Actinomycetota; class Actinomycetes; order Kitasatosporales; family Streptomycetaceae; genus Kitasatospora; species Kitasatospora sp. NPDC005856. The sequence continues at coordinate 55,227 of NZ_JBEXWT010000007.1, forward strand.
CTCCACCCCGCCTCCGGGCCCGAGGCCGTCCCGCCGCTCGCGTACGCTGACGCTCGGACCGCCCCGGCCGCGACCCTCCCGGCCACGCACCGGGCGAGCCGGTTCCGGGAACCGCCGAACAAGGGCACCAGGCAGATGAGCGATCGCCTCGCCACGAGGACACCGACCGGCCCCGTTGCGTCCCGCCGCCCCGCACTGAGAGCCGCCGTCCGGCTACGGCTCACCACGGCGTACGTCCTGCTGCTGACCGTGACCGCCGCCTGGCTGGCGAGCCAGAGCCACGCCGAGCGGGCCCGGTTCGTACGGCACAACAGCAGCAACGTCCACCACATGGAATTGGGCAAGTGGTGGACCATGTTCACCAGCGGCCTCGTGGTCGACGGGGTTCCGTCCTGGGCAGGCATCGCGGCGGTCGCCGTCGTCCTGGGCCTGGCCGAGTGGCGCTGGGGTCCGGCCCGGGCGGGTGCGGTCTTCGTCTTCGGTCACCTGGGCGCCACCCTGCTCACCGAGGGCGCCATGTGGGTGATGCTGACGCTCCGCATCCCGGGCGCGCTCTCCCGAGCCCGGGACGTGGGCATCAGCTACGGCCTGGTGGCCACCGGTGCCTACCTCCTCGCGCTCGGCCCACTCGCGCTGCGCCGCTACGGCCTGCCGGCACTCGCCCTGGCCCTGGCCATCGTCTGGGCGCTGGACCAGCAGCTGGCCGACGCCGGCCACCTGGTCGCCCTCGGGCTGGGCGCGCTCGCCTCCCGTACCGCCTGGCTACGCACCCGGGCACCCGCCCCGGCCTCCTGATCCGCCTCAACTCCCGCCCCAACCAACCGAGTCGGCCGGATCATCGCTCGGCGACCGGCGGCCGGGCGAGCTCCCGCCACCATCCGGTCTTCGTATGCTCTTGCATTGCTCTGCAAATCTATGCCAGAGTTCGGGCATCGGATCGATTACGCCGAATCCCGTCACACGTCGCTAGATCAGGGGCCCGCTCCACGCGGGTCAAGGGTGCATCCATGTCGAAGGTCTTGAGCAAGCTGCCGGTCGGTGAACGGATCGGCATCGCATTCTCCGGTGGGTTGGACACCTCCGTCGCCGTTGCGTGGATGCGCGAGCACGGCGCCTTCCCCTACGCCTACACGGCCGACATCGGCCAGTACGACGAGCCGAACCTCGCCGACGTCCCGGCCCGTGGCCGCGCCTACGGCGCCGAGCAGGCGCGGCTGGTCGACTGCCGGGCCGCGCTGGTCGAGGAGGGCCTGGCAGCCCTCGCCTGCGGCGCCTTCCACATCCGCTCCGCCGGGCAGACGTACTTCAACACCACCCCGCTCGGCCGCGCCGTGACCGGCACCCTGCTGGTGCGCGCCATGCAGGAGGACGGCGTTTCCATCTGGGGCGACGGCTCCACCTACAAGGGCAACGACATCGAGCGGTTCTACCGCTACGGCCTGCTCGCCAACCCCAACCTGCGGATCTACAAGCCGTGGCTGGACCAGGCGTTCGTCGACCAGCTCGGCGGCCGCAAGGAGATGTCGGAGTGGCTCGCCGAGCGCGACCTGCCGTACCGGGACTCCGCCGAGAAGGCCTACTCCACCGACGCCAACATCTGGGGCGCCACCCACGAGGCCAAGCGGCTGGAGTACCTGGACGCCTCCCTGGAGATCGTCAGCCCGATCATGGGCGTGGCCTTCTGGGACCCGGCGGTCGAGATCCAGACCGAGGACGTCACCGTCGAGTTCGAGTTCGGCCGCCCGGTCCGGATCAACGGCCAGGAGTTCGCCGGCGCCGTCGACCTGGTCCACGAGGCCAACACCATCGGCGGCCGGCACGGTCTGGGCATGTCGGACCAGATCGAGAACCGCATCATCGAGGCCAAGAGCCGTGGCATCTACGAGGCCCCGGGCATGGCGCTGCTGCACATCGCCTACGAGCGGCTGCTGAACGCCATCCACAACGAGGACACCCTCGCCACGTACCACACCCAGGGTCGGCGGCTCGGCCGGCTGCTCTACGAGGGCCGCTGGTTCGACCCGCAGTCGCTGATGCTCCGGGACAGCATCCAGCGCTGGATCGGCCACCCGGTCACCGGCAGCGTCACCCTGCGGCTGCGGCGCGGCCAGGACTACTCGGTCATCGACACCCAGGGCCCCAACTTCAGCTACCACCCCGAGAAGCTGTCGATGGAGCGCAGCGTCGATGCCGCGTTCGTCCCGGACGACCGCATCGGCCAGCTGACCATGCGCAACCTCGACATCGCCGATTCGCGCAGCAAGCTGGAGCAGTACGCGGTGCACGGCCAGCTGGCGCCGTGGAGCGGCCTGATCGGCGAGCTCGCCCCGGGCGGTGCGGCCCCCATCGCCGCCGGCACCGGTGACGAGGAGGACTCGACCGCGCTCGACCACGCGGCGATCGAGTCCGGCACCGACTGACGCACCTCGCGCCCGCGGAGGGCCGTCGCACCCCAGTGGTGCGGCGACCCTCCGCCGTTCACCATCCGCTCGCCGCCCACTCACCGCGCGGCCCCGCCCTCACCCGAACGGCGGCTCCGGCCGTGCGCCGCCCGCCCGTCCGTAGCTGAATGGCGGACGGCGCCCGGCGACGGGAAGGCAGGTACCGCGATGGGTGAGGCGATCGGCCCGATGCTGGCCTCCGCGGTGGCGGTCGCGCTCAGCCCGCTGCCGCTGATCGCCGTCCTCCTGATCCTCGCCTCCCCGCGCGGCCGGACCAACGGGATCGCCTTCACGATCGGTTGGCTGCTCGGCCTTAGCGCGGTGGCGGGCGCCGTCCTGGCGGCGGGAACCGCGTTGAACCCCGCCCGCGCCACGCCGACCTGGCCGTCCTGGCTGAAGCTCGCCCTCGGCACCGTGCTCCTCCTGCTGGCCGCCCGGCAGTGGCACGAGCGGCCCCGCCCCGGCCGGGTCACCGCGCCGCCGGTCTGGCTGCTCTCGATCGACCGGCTGTCCGCCGCCCGGTCCGCCGGTCTCGCCGCGGTCCTGGTCGTGGCCCGTCCGACGACCCTCGTCCCGGCCGTCGGCGGGGCCGCCTCCATCGCCGCCGCCCCGACCGGCGGCGGGGAGAAGGCGGTGGCCGCCGCCGTATTGGTGCTGCTCGGCTCGCTGGGCACCCTGGTGCCCTTCGCCGTCCACCTCCGGGCCGACGACCGCGCGTGGCACTCCCTCGGCGAGTTGCGGGCCTGGACGGCCACGCACAACGCGGCGATCATGGTCGCCGTCCCGCTGCTGCTCGGCGCCGAGTACCTTGGCGCCGCCGTGTCCGGGCTCACCTGAACCCTCTGAACTCCGGCCCGCCCACTCTCCCCCACGCCCGCACCCACTCGCGCCCACGCCCGCACCCAGGCCCACTCCCGCCCCGCCCCGCCCCGCCCAACCAGCAGGCCCCGGCGTCCGCACCGGTCAGCGAATCCGTACCACCCCCCGCCCGCGCACGGCCCGGACCCCCAGCCGCCCGGGGTCGGCCCTCGGCCGCGCCGCGACCGCCTCCCGCACCGTCAGCAGGATCTCGCCGTCGTAGCGCTCCGCCAGCAGCCGCGCCAGCTCCGCCGCCCCACCCGGCCGCACGTCCGGCGCCAGCTCCGGCAGCCGGCCCGGGGCGCTGAGGTCCTGGGCCTGGGCGGCCCAGTGGGCCGCGTCGCACCGCTCGCCCTCGGCGGTGTAGTGCACCGCCAGGCAGTGCACGGCCAACTGGTCCCCGTACTGGGCGGCTATCCGCCACCAGAAGACGCCGTCCGCCGTGCGGCCCATGCCGTACAGCAGGCAGCCGAGGGTGCGGAAAGCCGTCTTCTCGGCGAGTTCGAGATCCAGGGCCAGCTCGCCCGGCTCCACGGCGCCCGCCACCCCCGCGCAGAGGTGCCGCAGGTCGCGCCGCAGCTCCGCCCGTCCTCCGGCCCACCGGGGCTGCCCCGGGACGGCATCGGGACCGGGCCCCGACCCCGGGCCGGAGCCGGCGCCCACGCCGGCCCCGGCACCCAGCCCTGAGCCCGCCCCCACGGCCGCGCCGGGGCTCGGTCCCGAGAGCGGAGAATGCGGCGGCCGGACACCGGCGGGCGGCCGGGCGGGACGTTCGCGCACCGTGGGGGCGGGCCGTCGGGTGGCGGCGAGCCGCTCGGCCAGCCGGCGCGTGAAATCCACCGGATCGTGGTCGTCGAACTCCCGCGTCAGCTCGACGGCGTGCACACGCAGCAGGTCCACGACCTTCATGTCCGCCCTCATGTCCGCGCCCCGCCGTCGTCCGGGTGCTCCAACAGGTACTCCAGGTGGCGCCGCCCGAGGCTGTAGTAGGTCCTGGCGGTGGTGTGGGCGATACCGAGGGACCGTCCGATGTCGTGGTACGACAGTCCCGCCTGGCGCAGCCGGACCACGTCGGCCTGGACCGGCGCGGCCCGCGCGAGTTCCTCCATCGCCCAGTCCAGGGCGTCCAGTTCGGCGAGCTCGTTCAGCTCGTCCTGGCTGGTGTCGGGACGGCGCTGGGCGATCACCCGCAATCGCTTGCGTTCGGCGCGGCGGCGCTCGCGCAGCACGTCCACGACCGCGTCCTTGACGACCTTGAAGGCAAAGGCCTGCGGATCGGGGCTGGCCAGGGCCCGGCGCCAGTTCTTGTAGAGCGTGGTGCCCGCGTTCTGGACGGCGTCCTGGGCGTCCTCACGGTGCCGCAGGCGCTGTTGGGCGTAGCGGAGGTAGCCCGAGTTCTCGCGGGTGAAGAAGGCCTCGAAGTCGTTCGGCAGGTCGCCGAGCGGGTCGGCTCGCAGGCCCCGCTCCTCGCCCGGCCCGGGAGTGCTCACGCGGCCCCCCTTTCGTCGGTCAGCTGGCCGGCCCACCGGGTGGCACGCCGACGGCCCCTTGGGGGCTCGTGGTGTAACCGTCCGGGAGCTCCGGGATGTCGACCGGATCGGGCGGACAATTGCCGAAGGTTTCCGTTCACTTCCGAACAGCACGGCTGACCTGCCGCTTCGCCCCCCGGGGCCCGACCGAAGGGGCAACCATGTGACCCACATCACAGTGAACGAGGGAGCCGCTTGACAAGCCCCACCACCCCACCCTGACCCCCAGGCCCCGACAGACCCACCCGGGCCACCCCGCAGCCCCGCCCGACACCCCACCCCATGACCCCACCCGACGACCCCGCCCCGCGGACCCGCGAGACCCCGCACCCACCCCGCACGCACGGGGGACGGGGGCATGCCACCCCCCTACGGGGCCGGCTCCACCTCCGCCGCGTCCAGCGCGGCGGTCACCCGGTCCAGCAGCCCGCGCAGCGCGGCGAGGTCCTCGACCGGCAGCGCAGTGGCCGCGAGCAGTCGGCGCGGGACCTGGCCGGCCCGCTCGCGCAGCGCCGACCCCTCGGAGGTCAGGCGGACGGTGACCGACCGCTCGTCCTCCGGGCTGCGCTCGCGGCGCACCAGCCCGGCCGCTTCCAGTCGCTTGAGCAGCGGGGAGAGCGTCCCGGAGTCCAGCCTCAGCCGTTCGCCGATCCGCTTGACGGGCAGCTCACCCTCCTCCCACAGCACCAGCATGACCAGGTACTGCGGGTAGGTCAGCCCGAGGTCCCGCAGCAGCACCCGGTACACGCCACCGAAGGCACGGGAGGCCGCGTTGAGCGAGAAACAGATCTGCTGGTCGAGGCGGAGCAGTTCCTCGTCGGCCAGGCCGGGGTGGGTGGTCATGAACCCATGGTACCGATCGCCATCACGCCATTGAGTTGTGCGCAATTGAATTGCGTGCTCTACTTGTTTCAGCGCAGCGACGACCCAGCGGCCGCCGCGAAGCGCACCGGGCGGACGACCGCCCGGACAACCGACCGCAGGAACATCCAGGACCTGAAGGGACGCCACCATGGACGCGCTCTACACCGCAGCCGCCACCGCCAACGGCCGGGAGGGCCGTGCCGTCAGCTCCGACGGACAGCTGGACCTCGCACTGGCCATGCCGCCGGCGCTCGGTGGCAGCGGTCAGGGCACCAACCCCGAGCAGCTCTTCGCCGCCGGCTACGCCGCCTGCTTCGCCAGCGCCCTCGGCCTGGTCGGCCGACAGGCCCGGGTGGACACCAGCGAGGTCTCGGTGACGGCCGAGGTGTCCATCGGCAAGGACGGGGCCGGCTTCGGCCTCGCCGTCGTGCTGCGCGTCGAGCTGCCCGAGTCCCTCGCGGGCGAGACCGGCGAGCTGCTGGTCAAGCAGGCGCACGAGGTCTGCCCGTACTCCCGCGCCACCCGGGGCAACATCCCGGTCGAGCTGGTCGTCGAGTAGGCGCCCGGCCGTCGGCTGGCCGCCGAGGCTCTTTGACCGGTCACTCCGGCCCCGCCGCTCGAGTGGGCCCGCAGCACGCGAAGTGCTGCGGGCCCATCCGAGCGTCACTCCGGGGTCAACCGCCACCCGGCCCGTTCGCCGAGCGCAGCGTCTCCAGTCGGTGTCGGTACTCCTCCGCGTCGATCTCACCCCGTGCGAACCGCTCCGCGAGCAACTGCTCCGGGGGCGTCCCCTGGCCTCCTTGGCTCCCCTGATCCGCCTGGCCCCAGCCCTGCGGGCCACCCGCCCCGGATCCACCGACACCCGGAGCCGCCCGACCGGGCGGGATCGGCTGCCGCGAGCGCGACACGTAGCGGAACAGGGCGACGGCCAGGAGCACGACGATCACCAGGAGCAGCAGCGTCCCGAACGCCATGAACCCCACACCCCAGCCACCCATGCCGTGGCCGTGTCCGTGCCAGTACCTCATCAGGACCTCCTCCTCCGGCCCCGTCGGGGCCCGCCGAGGTGAGCAGCGCCTACCACCATCCTGCGCCCGTCAGTGGTGAAAGCGGCGTGAGGGAAGCCTGAGAAAACGGTCCGGCACTCCTGCGCGGCACCCACCGGGGTAGCGTGCCGCTCGTGACCCACCACCCGCCGCCCGCGCCCCACCCCCAGTGGCCCACGGCTCACCAGCCACTCACGGCCTTCCAGGGACAGGACGACGACCGCTCCCCCGAGCAGCTCGTCGCCGCCGGTGTGCTGCGGCGCCACCCGGACCCGCGCCCCCATCCGGCACTCGGCCACTCCCCCATCGACTACGTCACCACCGCGCTCTGGGCCGAGCTCACCGCCCTCGCCATCGCGCCGGCCGCCGCCGAGTCCACCGCCACCGCGCTGCTGCACGCCATCGCCGAACGCGCCGTGGACGCGGCGCTCGCCCCGGGCAACGAGCGTGCCCCGCGCGACGACCTGTACGTGACCGACCCCGCCCACATCGGCCCGCACCGCCGGGCGGTCTGGTTCCAGCGTTCCGGCCCGTACGGCTCCCCCAGCGTGACCGGCCTGCACCAACCACAGGACCGACGCGACCCGCACACCCTGCTCACCCCGCTCGACCCACGCGGCGGCTACACGCCCCGTCGCCCGATCATCGCCGCCTTCGCACCCCACGAGCTGTAGGCACGCCACCCCGTAGGCCCGCCCGGCCACTCGACGCCCACCCGCTCAGCGCTCGACCTGCAGGCTGCGGCACACCCAGCTCAGCCGGTCCGGCCCGCCGTACGGCGGCCGGGGGTGGTACGTCCCGTCCGCCACCGACATGTTGACGATCAGGTACGCGTGCCACCCGGCCCCGACGCCGTGCAGGTCCGCGTAGACCAGTTCGTCCTCCACGTACCAGTCCACCGAGTTCGCGCCGAGCACCACCCGCAGATCGAAGGTCGCCCCCGGCCCGATCCCGGCGCTCGCGCCGTGCCAGTACCGGTAGCCGCCCCGGACGTGGTTGGAGATCTCCAGCAGGTCGGGGTTGTCCGGGTGGTACTCGAAGAAGTCCACCTCGTTGCCGCCGTCCCGCCAGGTCCAGATCGCCGGCCAGGCGCCGAGTTCGACGGGCAGCGTCACGCTCGCCGACAGCACGTCCCCGGCCCGGAGTTGGAAACCGTCCGGACTGCCCTCGGTGGTCAGCAGGTTGCAGCTCCACAACCCGCCGCTGTGCCGCCGCACCGCCGCGAACACTCCGTCGGGGCAGTAGTCGCGGCTGAGGTAGTCGAGTTTGTGGTCGCTCCGGTTGGTCGGCCCCATCCGGGGGTAGGCGCTGCTGCGCCCGGCGATCCACTGACTGGTCGAAGTGAAGTCGGCGTCGAACACGACCGTCACGGCCGCCTCCCCGAAGCTCCGGCGTCCCGGAGGTCCACACCACCGGGCACACAGGGTGAGTTACCCGATACCCTCCGCAGTATGCGAAGCGGATCGTTCGGGTCCGACGCGAACGTGCGATTCGGGGCGGCCGACGCAGCCGGTCAGCCGACCGGCGCCGCCCCTTCGGCCCCGAGCCGGTCGGTCACCGAGACCACCCCGTCCACCGAGCGGCACAGGTTGAGCACGATCGGCACCAGGTGCGGCTCGGGCACGGTGCCGCTCAGCACCACCCGCCCCTGATTGACCTCCACCCCGATCTGCGCCGGGCTGACCCCGTCGATCCGGCCGAGCACCTCCTCGACGATCTCGCGCCGGATCACCACGTCCTCGCGCAGGAACACCCGCAGCAGGTCACCGCGGCTGACCATGCCGATCACCCGTCCGTCCTCGTCCAGCACCGGCAGCCGCTTCAGGCCGTGCCGGCTCATCAGCCGAGCCGCCGCGACGACGCTGGTGTCCGGGGTGGTGCAGACCGGCTGCGCCGTCATCAGGTCGGCCGCGGTCACCTCGCCGTCCGGCCCCGCCTGCACCGACTCCGGCGCGGGCAGCAGGCTGGCCGGGTCCTCCTGCGCGGCCAGGGTGCGGAGCAGGTCGGCCTCCGAGACCACGCCGAGCGGCCGCGTCTCCGCGTCCACCACGGGTACGCCGGTGATGTCGTAGTCGCTCAGCAGCGCCACGATCTCCCGGAATCCGGTCTCCGGTGAGACCAGGACGACGGGGCTGGTCATCACGGATTCGACGGTGGCATGCCGCACGCCGGTTCACCTCGTCCAACGATCCTGGTCCGACCGGGCACGGGTCGTCCCGGCCGGTACCGGCAGCATCGCTCGTGGCGGCCCCGATCGCCAGGGGCCATGGGGCCGAACGGGTGGGACCTTGGGCCCCGACCTGCGAACACGTCCCCTACAGCCGGGCAGGCAGGCCGAACAGAGCAAGGCGGGACAAGGCGGGACGGGGCACCGCCGGGCGCCCGCGTTCAGCCCGCGACCCCCGGTCGACGGCCCGGCTCCCTCTCGTAGTCCGGCAGTTCGACGCTGCTGACCTGCTTCCCCAGCTCCAGCATCCGCTCCAGCGCCCAGCGCCGGTTGAGCAGCGCGTTGCGGAACCGCAGACCCGCGGCCGTCCGCGGGGCGAGGAACGGCCCGGTCCGGTCCCCGCCCTTCTGGCAGCCCTGCGCGTAGCCGCGCAGCAGCCGCTCGTACCGCCCGAAGGCGGCCCGGTGGTCCCCGCGCGCCCGGGCCAGCTCGCCCGCCAGGACGTACGCGGCCACCACCGCCGTGCCGGTGCCCATGCCGCCGATGGTCGCCCCGCAGGCGGCGTCACCGATCAGGGCGATCCGGCCGGTCGACCAGGCGGGCACGTCGGCGCGGCTGATCGAGTCGAAGTACAGCTCGGGGGCGACGTCCAGGCTCTCCAGCAGTTGTGGCACCCGCCAGCCGAGGCCCGCGAAGGCGGCCCGGACCAGTGCCTTCTGCCGCGCGGGGTCGTGGCGGTCGTAGCGCAGCTCGGGCGAGGCGAAGAGGCAGAACGCGCCGGCCCGGCTCGGGTCGCGGTGGGTGGCACCGACGGACATCAGCCGGCCGGGGACGTTGAGGCCGATCCCGCCCGGCGGCAGCCCGAGGCCGTTGGGCAGCTGCCAGGTGGCCGCGTAGTAGCCGAGGTGGCGGACGTAGCGCTGCTCGGGTCCGAAGGCGAGCCGGCGGACGTTGGAGTGCAGTCCGTCGGCGCCGATCACCAGGTCGAACTCGCGGGATGCCGCGTGCCGGAAGGCGACCCGGACCCCGCCCGGGGTCTCCTCCAGCGCCGTGATCGAGTCGCCGAAGACGTACTCGGCGCGAGCCCTGCTGTGCCGGTGGAGCAGCTGGGCCAGCTCCCCGCGCGGGACCTCCAGGTCGCCGCCGGCGAATTCGGCGGGCAGGTGCAGCAGCCGGCGCCCGTCGGGACCGACGAAGGTCATCGGACTGCCGCCGGTCCCGAGCGTGCGCAGTTCCTCCAGGACTCCCATCCGCTCCAGCACGGTCAGATGGGTGCGGCCGCGGAAGTCGACGTCCTGACCGCCGTCGCGCATTGCGGGGGCCAGCTCGACCACGGTCACCTCGAAGCCGTACCTGCCCAGCCAGTGGGCCAGGGCGGGGCCGGCGATGCTCGCGCCCGAGATCAGGACCCTGGTGCTCATGGAAATCACTCCGTCCGGGGATCAAAAACTGTGTCTCGCGGACACTGTTCGTTGCTGTGTACGGTAGACACAGTTGGCCTGGAAGGACAACCCCCAGGCGGCGGCGCAGGACGGGAGCGAATGATGGCCGAGGCGGCGAACGACACGGTGCGACTGCTCTGGGGTCCGCCGGCCAAGCCCACCCGGGGGCCGAAGCCGGCCCTGAGCCTGGAGCGGATCGCCGCCGCGGGGGTCGAGATCGCCGACGCGGAGGGGCTCGGCGCGGTCTCCATGCAGAAGGTGGCCGGGCTGCTCGACTTCACCAAGATGTCGCTCTACCGCTACGTCCCCGGCAAGGCCGAACTGATCGCCCTGATGGTCGAGTCGGCCGTCGACGCACCGTCGGACGCGCCGGAGGGTGCCGGCTGGCGGGAGCAACTCACCGTCTGGGCCCACCACTTGGCCGACTCCTTCGCCCGGCATCCGTGGCTGCTGGACGCCACTGTCGGTGCACGGGCCATCGGCCCGAGGGAACTCGCCTGGCTGGAGCGGGTGGTGGCGGCGCTCGACGGCCACGGGCTGAACGGCCCCGAACGGATGGACGCCGCCGTGCTGCTCACCGGGCACGTGCGCGGGATCGCCACACAGTCCCGCGCCGCCGGCCCGGACCACAACCCCGAGGCCGAACTCCTCGCCGCCCTCGGCGCCGTGGTCCAGGAGCACGCCGACCGCTTCCCCGCCGTCGCCGCCGCCATGGCCGACCCGGGCGGCCGCGACCAGGCGCTGGAGTTCGGCCTGGAGCGCATCCTGGACGGACTGGCCGCCCTGATCGAGCGCCGAGCGAACACCGACTGACGCACCGTCGCCTTCGGCCGCGGCAAAGGCCGTTGCCGCTGCCACTGCCACTGCCACTGCCACTGCAGCCGCAACCGGCCAGGCCGGACCGGGCGGGCCACGCCCCCGGAGGGAAGGACCGAACAGCGGCTCGGAAAAACGGCTCGGAACGCCCCCCGGTCGCTCGCTAGGATCGCGCCCCATGGCGATGTTCGTGCACCTGACCGCCGCGGCGAACGCGCCGCGCATCCGCCGCGCCGGAATCCGCGCCGACAGCCGGGGCCAGGGCGGCGCGCGCGGCGTGTACTGCTTCCCCGTGCTGCCCTCGTACACGCTGACCCACCAGTGGCTGCGCGAGCTGGCCCGGTTCGGCCCCAAGGGCGCGCTGATCGCGGTGCACCTCAGGCTGGACGACGAGCAGGAGGTCCTGGTCGGCCACTACCGGGACGGCGCCCTCGACGCCCAGCGGCGGCTGCGGGCGGCCGAGGCGGTCCGGCGGATCGGCGCACTGGCCGACCCGCGCGGCTGGGAGGTGTTCCTGCCGCGCGCGGTGGGCGCCCGGGAGGTGCACCGGGTCCGCGCCGTACCGCAGGCCACCGGCTGGCGCTACCTGCCGGGTGCCCACGGCACCCGGCCCTGCACCTGTCAGGGCTGCCGGATCTACGGCGGGTACGGCAGCCGCCGGCTGCGCGAACGCCGTCCGCACCCGCTGGACGGCCCGCCGCCGCCCGTGCCCGCGCTGCTCGCGCGGATCGCGGCGGCCGGCGAACCGGGCGATCCCGCCGAACTGCACTCCGCCCTGTACTGGCTCGGCATGCGCCGGCGCGGCCCGGTGGACCGGCTCGCCGGCCTCGCCTCCCATCCGGACCCGGGGGTGCGGGAGGATCTGGCCCTGACCGTCGGCCGCTGGTCCACCCCGGGGGTCGCCGAACTGTTGGACGTCCTGGCGGAGGATCCGCACCCGAGTGTCCGCGAGGCCGTCGCGGCGGTCCGGGACTGAGGCCCCGGCCCCGTCGGGTCGTGCGCCGGCGCCGGGCAGTGCCCCGTGGTGGGGCAGTGCCCTGTGGCGGAGCAGTGTCCCGCCACAGGATCGTGTCCCGCCACAGGATCGTGCCCGGTCGCCGGATCGTGCGCCGGCGTCAGGAGACGCGCTTGAGCTGCCAGGAGTTCTTCTCCAGGCTCGGCACCGCGGAGTACTGACAGCCGGAGCTGTAGAAGGTGCTCACGATCGTCCAGCCGGCCGGCGGCCAGGTGGACGCGCAGGCGTTGACGACGGTGCCGACCGGGTAGCCGGTGAGCTGCATGATCTTCTTGGTGTTCGGGGTGAACCCGGAGCCGCAGCCCGCGCTGTTCCACCACTGGACGTCCACGTAGCCGCTCGGCGTCAGCGAGGAGGAGCAGCTCGTGCTGGTGTCACCGGGCGCGGCCTGGGCCGTCCCCATGGTCAGGGTCAGCGCGGCGGCGGCACCGCCCAGGGTCAGGGCGAGGTTGCGAAGGCGTATCACGGGGATCGGCTCCTCTCGGTGACGCGGTGCGTCCGCGTCCCGCCCATTCCTATCCGTGCGGCCGCGACGTCGGACAGCGACTTTCCGGCCCGACCTGCGGCGCGTTCTCGCCCATCCCCGCCCGGCGCGGCCCGTCGACACGGCGCTGACCCGCGTGGCCTCCCGTCGACACGCCCGTTCGCTCCTGTCGACATGCCCGTTCGCCCGATCGGGGTGATCATGGGACGAACCGCGTCATCGGCGATTCGGCGCACCGGGCCGTCGCGCCCGGGAGCGCCCGGAAGGTGGACCGCGATGTTCCAGCTCCTGTGGATTCTGCTCATCGGCTTCGTGCTGGGCGTGATCGCCAAGCTCATCCTGCGCGGACCGCAGTCGATCCCGTGGTGGCTGACCATGCTGCTCGGCGCCGCCGGAGCCTGGCTCGGCAACGCCGTCTCCGGCTGGATCGGCGTCCGCCACACCGGCGGGATCGACTGGATCCGCCACATCCTGCAGGTCGCCTTCGCCGTCGCCCTGGTGGCCATCGTCGCCCCTTCGTGGAGCAGATCCCATCAGAACCGCTGACCGGCCGACGGGACCGCTCCGCCACGGCGAGCCGGCCCTGGTCAGCCCGCGCGAAGGGCCGGCCCCGGTCAGCCCACGTGGACGGCCGGTCGCTGTGAGCGGTCCGGTTCGGCCTCGCGCAGCACCTCGCGGGTGACCGGCGCGATCTCGCCCTGTCCGAACAGGAAGAACCGGAGGAACTGGGCGAACGGATTGCCCTCGGTCCACTCGAAGTAGATGTGCGGCTGCTGCCCGGTGAGGTCGCGCACCCGCAGCAGCAGGGCGGCCAGGGCGTTCGGCACGCTGGAGCTCTCCAGTGTCAGCACCCGGTAGCGCTCGTGCAGCACCTCGCCGCGCACGGTCAGTTCGGCCTCGAAGTCCGACGGGTCGAGCACGGTGACCTCGACGAAGACCAGGTCGTCCTCGGCCGGGATGTCGTTGTCCCGCCGGATCTGGTGGATCTTGTCGCGGTACTCGGCGAGGTCCCGGCTGTTCGGCTCGTTGGCGATCAGCCGCAGCGGACGGTGGATGTAGTCCCGGACGAACCGCTCGGCGACGTCGTCCAGCACCACGTCGGTGACGCGCAGCTCGAAGGCGCGCTTGAGCCGGGAGAGGAACGAGACCAGCATGATGGCCGCGATGAAGCAGGCACCGATCTTGACGCCGTCCGGCCGCTCGGCGATGTTCACCGCCGTGGTGTAGAGGAACACCGCGGCGATCACCGCGAAGCCGGCCCGCCAGCCGCGCTGCCCGGCCTTGTGGGCGGCGATGGTGACGGCGATGGCGGCGGAGCTGATCAGCACCAGCACGCCGGTCGCGTACGCGCCGCCCTGGGCGTCCACGCTGGCGTCGAAGATCCAGGTCACCAGGAAGGCGATCAGGGTGAGCACGATGACGGTGGGCCGCACCGCGCGGGCCCAGTGCGGGGCCATCCCGTAGCGGGGCAGGTAGCGGGGCATCAGGTTGAGCAGCCCGGCCATCGCGGAGGCCCCGGCGAACCAGAGGATGGCGATCGTGGAGAGGTCGTAGACGCTGCCGAAGGTGTTGCCCAGGTACTCGTGGGCGAGGTAGGCGAGCGCCCGCCCGTTGGCCTGGCCGCCGGCCTTGAACTGGTCGGCCGGGATGAGCAGCGTGGTGATGAAGCTGGTGGTGATCAGGAACACGCTCATGATCGCGGCGGCGGTGGTCAGCAGCTTGCGGGCGCCGCGGATCCGGCCGGTGGGCTTCTCCTCGGTGTCGTCCGGATCGCCCTCGATGTGCGGCATCACGGCCACGCCGGTCTCGAAGCCGGACAGGCCGAGCGCCAGCTTCGGGAAGACGATCAGCGCGACGCCGATCATCGCGAGCGCGTTGCCGTGCTCCGTGGTCAGCGCGTCCGTCCATTCGCTGAACAGGTGCGGCTCGCTGAGCACGTGCCACAGCCCGTTGGCCACCACCACGACGTTCAGCGAGAGGTACACCGCGACCAGCACCACGGCCAGGCCGATCGCCTCGCTGAAGCCCTTGAGGAAGACCGCGCCGAGCAGCGCGATCATGATCATGGTCAGCAGGACCTGCTTGCCGGTCAGGGCGCTGTGCAGGTGCGGGTTCTCCACCAGGTGCGCGCTGGCGTCGGCGGCGGACAGGGTGATGGTGATCATGAAGTCGGTGGCCGCGAAGCCCAGCAGGGTGAGTACGAAGAGCTTGCCCTGCCAGAAGGAGAGCAGCCGTTCCAGCATCGCGATCGAGCCCTGGCCGTGCGGGCTCTCCTGGGCGACCCTCCGGTAGACGGGCAGCGCGCCGAGCAGGGTCACGATCACCAGCACGATGGTCGCCAGCGGCGAGACCAGGCCGGCCGCGAGCGCGGCGATGCCGGGCTGGTAGCCGAGCGTGGAGAAGTAGTCCAGACCGGTCAGGCACATCACCCGCCACCAGCGCCGGCCCTCCTCGTGCGGGACCTCGGCGTGCGGGCCGGGGTGCTGTTTGGCCATGTCGGCCAGGCCTTCCAGCATCCAGGCGCGGAAACGCCCGCTCCGCGAGGAGGGCGCAGCCCCCGGCTCGGCCGACCCCGACGAAACCACGAGCACCCCTGTCCACGACTCGGCCGGGCACGCACGGCTCCGGACCCCCGCGGCCGCCGCACGGCGGGCCTGGTCAGGCTAGGGGAGCGGCTCGCCGGGGCCGGGCAACCGCGCGGGCCGACACGCCCGGGTGCGCCCGTACGGCCCTCCCCGGTGGCGGGCCCTCCCCGGCCGCGCCGCACCGGCCGACCGCACGGCCGGTGCGGCGCGGCACCCTGCACGGACCTCGCGAAACACGCGAGGATGTCCGCGCGCACCCGGCACGCCGGGACGCGCCCACGAACACGGACCGGGCCCGGGACCGTCCGGGAACCGGGAACGGGAGCGCGGAACGGGAACGCGGAACGCGGAACGCGGAAACGGCAACACGGAAACAGGGAGGTCGCGGTGGCGGAGCCGAGCCGGCGGAGGATTCTGGGCCTGGGACTGATGGCGGCCGCCGCCACCTCCTGCGGCCCCCGCCGACCGGACCCGACCGCCGCCGCGCAGCCCTCCTCCCCGACGGCCGCCCCCGGCACTCCCGGCGCCCCCGCCACCGGCGGGCCGACCGCCGACGGGCACACCGGGGCGACGAGCGAGCGCTCGCGCCCCGGCAACCCCGACTGGGAGATCACCGACCCCGGCCCGGACGACGCCATCGCGGGCTTCGCCGACCGGGTCAGCGTCCTGCCCGGCGAGTCCTTCGGCCTGCACGTCTCCACCCCCGCCGCGGCCTTCGCCGTCTCCGCCTACCGGATGGGCTGGTACGAGGGCGCCCGCGCCCGGCTGGTCTGGCGCCGCGAGCACGTGCCCGGCGCCGAGCAGCCCGCACCGCACGTGGACCAGGCCACCCGGACCGTGCTGACCGGCTGGCAGCGCACCCTCACGGTGGACACCGCCGGCTGGCCCGAGGGCGCCTACCTGCTGCGCCTGGACGCCGAGGACGGCTCCGGCCGGCGCTACGTCCCGCTCACCGTCCGCTCGGCGAGCACCGCCGGCCGGACCGTGATCATGAGCGCCCCGGCGACCTGGCAGGCCTACAACGAGTGGGGCGGCTACAGCCTCTACAACGGCCCGACCGGCACCCTGGCCACCCGCTCGCTGAAGGTCGTCTTCGACCGGCCGTACGACTACGACCACGGCGCCGGGCTGTTCCTGGTCTACGAGGCGCCGCTGGTCGCCCTCGCCGAGCGGCTCGGCCTGCCGCTCGCGTACACCACCGGCATCGACGTGGCCCGCGAGCCGGGCCTGCTGACCGGGGCGAGCGCCGTCCTGTCGCTCGGCCACGACGAGTACTGGTCCCCCGAACAGCGGGCCAACGTCACCGCGGCCCGCGACGCCGGGACCAACCTGGCGATCCTGGGCGCCAACTGCTGCTTCCGCCGGGTCCGCTTCGAGCCGACCGAGCTCGGGCCGGACCGCACGGTGGTCTGTTACAAGGACGCCTGGGGGCAGGACCCGGGCCACCAGGCCGGTGCCCCGGCGACCACCGACTTCCGGGCCGGCCCGGGCGCCGACCCGGAGAGCTCGATGCTCGGCGTCGTCTACGACGGCTACCCGGTGGACGCCCCGTACGTGGTCACCTCGCCCGAGCACTGGGCCTTCGAGGGGACGGGCGTCGCGGCGGGGGCGTCGTTCCCTCACCTGGTCGGGGTCGAGTACGACCGGGTGCACACCGGCTTCCCCACCCCGCGCCCGATCGAGGTGATCGCCCACTCCCCCGTGGTGTGCGACGGCCGCCGCTCCCACTCGGACACCGCCTACTACACCGTGCCGAGCGGCGCCGGGGTGTTCGCCACCGGGACGATGCGCTGGGTCGAGGCGCTGGAGGCCCTCGGCCCCGGCGGCGGCCGGGCCGACCACGGCATCGACTCGCACGCCGGGGACGTGGTCCGCCAGGTCACCGAGAACGTCCTGCGCGCCTTCGCCTCCGGCCCGGCCAGCCGCACCCGCCCGGCCCGGGACAACCTGGCCGCCGTCTACGGCACGGCGTAGCGGGCCCGGCTCAGCCGGCGGCCGGCGGGGTGAAGGTCTCCACGGGGCCGGAGTCCGGGTCCGCGCGGCGCGGCTGCTCCGGTGAGAGCCGGGCGGCCGGGCGGAACACGGCGTTCGGACAGGGCGGCGGCAGCCCCCCGCATCGGCCCATCGCGGTCGAACGGATTTCCGACCCCGGCCGGGGCAGGAGGCGGCCACCACGCCGGTTAGACTCGCACGGTCTCATCCGGAGCAGGCACGAGGGAAACAGAACATGGTCGAGGCCTCCCCCAAGGTCGTTGTGGTCGTCCCCACGTACAACGAGCGGGAGAACCTCCCGGTCCTCGCGGGAATGCTCGCGGAGCTTCCGGTGCCCAACCTGCACCTGCTGGTGGTCGACGACAACTCCCCCGACGGCACCGGCGAGATCGCCGACAAGCTGGCCGCCGACTCCGGCGGCACCGTGGGCGTGCTGCACCGCACCGAGAAGGACGGTCTCGGCCGCGCCTACCTGGCCGGCATGGCCAAGGCCCTGGACGAGGGGGCCGACGTGGTGGTGCAGATGGACGCCGACCTCTCCCACCCGGCCTCGGCGATACCCGTGATGGTCGAGACGCTGCTCGCCGACGACACCGCCGTGGTGCTGGGCTCCCGCTACGTCCCCGGCGGCTCGACCGCCGAGGAGTGGCCCTGGCACCGCAAGGCGCTGTCCGCCTGGGCGAACTTCTACGTCAACGCGATCCTGAGCCTCGGGGTCAGGGACGCCACCGCCGGCTTCAAGGCCTGGCGCGCGAGCACCCTGCGCGCCATCGACCTGCCGACCGTGCGGAGCAACGGCTACTCGTTCCAGGTCGAGATGAACTACCGGGTCGTCAAGCAGGGCCTGTCGATCCGCGAGGTGCCGATCCGCTTCGAGGAGCGGATCGAGGGCGCCTCCAAGATGAGCATGGGCGTGCAGGTCGAGTCCGCGCTGGCGCCCTGGAAGCTGCGCTTCAACCGCGACGGCCAGTAGGCGGCACGGCCCCCGGCCCGATACGGGCGTAACAGGCGTACGGGCGTACGGGTGCCGGAGCACCCCGAGAGCGGTGTGAACGGCGGCCGCGGGGAAAGAAGGGCGACATGGCCCTTCTCCCGGAGAGACTCGCGGACCTGGTCCGCCGCAGCGCCCGAGAACCCTTCGTGGTCCAGACCGTCCGGGCCACCGTCGCGGCCACCCTCGCCTATGTGGTGGCGACACAGCTGAGCAGCGAGCCCGCCCCGCTGACGGCACCGCTGACCGCGTTGCTGGTCGTCCAGGTCACCGTCTACTCGACGCTCAAGACCAGCATCCGCCGGGTCAACTCGGTGGTGGTCGGGGTGCTGATCGCGATCGGGTTCAGCGCCGTGGTCGGGCTCTCCTGGTGGAGCCTCGGGCTGATCATCCTGGCCTCGCTGGTCGTCGGCCGGTTCGTGCGGGTCGAGGAGTTCGTCCAGGAGGTCGCGATCAGCGCGATGCTGATCCTGGGCGTGACCAAGCTGGCTTCGCAGGCCTGGGACCGGGTGCTGGAGACGCTCATCGGCGCCGCCGTCGGCCTGCTGTTCAACCTGCTGTTCGCACCACCGGTCTGGGTGGACACCGCCGGGGAATCGATCGAGGACCTCGCCCGGCGGGCCCGCCAACTGCTGTTGGACATCGCCGAGGAGCTGGGCCGCCCCACCCCGGTGGCCCGGGCCGCCGAGCGGCTGCACGAGGCCCGACGGCTGGACCAGGCGATCGCCGACGTGGACGCGGCGCTGCGCCAGGCGGAGGACAGCCTGCGCCTCAACCCGCGGATCAGTGAGGGGTTGCTGTCCCGGCTGGTGCTGCGCACCGGGCTGGACACCCTGGAGATCTGCGTCGTGGTGATCCGGGTGCTGGCCCGCTCGCTGACCGACCTGGCCAAACGGCGCGCCCCCGGCGAACGGCTCTTCCCGCCGGACGTCGCGGTGGGGCTGGAGGAGTTGCTGGCGCACGTGGGCGGCGCGTTGGTGAGCTACGCGGTGCTGGTGACCACCCAGGTCAGCCGCAGCGCCGAGGACGCCGAGGAGCGGCTGACCGCCGAGCTGGCGGCGGCCTGGGTCTGCCGGGAGAACGTCGCCCAGGTGCTGCTGCGCAAGGTCCAGGAGCACCCGGAGGCGTGGCAGCTGCACGGCTCGATACTGGCCGAGGTGGACCGCATCCTGGACGAGATGGACCTGGAGCACCGCGGCCGGCGGCTGATGGAGGAGCTGGACCGGGCCTCGGTGGCGAACCGGGAGCGGTTCTCCCGCTACGCCTGGCTGCGCCGCCTGCTGCGCGGCGAGCGGGCCCGCGGGGAGAAGGCCCGTGGTGAGCGGGCCCGCGGCGGACGGACCTCCGACGGGGCGAAGCGCCCGGCGGCGTAGGCCGGGCGCTTCCCAGCGGTGTCGCGGTCAGGGCATCAGCCAGGGCTGCTGCGGCAGCGGGTGACCGGTCTCCAGGTAGGTCTTGAGGTTGGCGAGCACCGCCGACCAGCCCTGTTCGGCGTCCGCCCGCTGGGCCTCGTCGGCGAGGTTCTCGTGGATGACGGTGAGCCGGGTGAGGTCCTGCCAGCCCTGGATCTCGAAGGTGACCCGGGACGGCCAGCCGGTGCGTTCCTCCTGCGGCCCGGCCCAGGTGGTGACCAGCCGGTGCGGACGGTCGACCGCCTCGACGGTGCCGATGACGTCGGCGGTGCCGGAGCCGTCGGTCCGCTGGTGCTCCCAGGGTGCGCCGAGCAGCCAGGTGGAGACGTTGCGGTGGCCCCAGTAGAGGCCGGACTCGTCGGCGTTGGTGAGCGCGTGCCAGACCCGCTCGGGGGTGGCCCGCAGGTAGGTGATGCCGCGGTGGCTGAGCGGGGCGGTCATGCGCTCACCCCTCGGCCGCGTCGAGCAGCGGCTGGATCTCGATCTTCTGCATCCGCAGCATGGCCGCGAAGACGCGGTCCGCCCTGGCCCGGTCCTCGCCCGCGACCAGGTCGAGCAGCACCCGGGGGGTGATCTGCCAGGAGAGACCGTAGCGGTCCTTGAGCCAGCCGCACGGGCCCGGCTGACCGCCGTCGGCGGTGAGTTTCGCCCAGAGGCCGTCGACCTCCTGCTGGTCCTCGCACTCCACCTGGAGCGAGATCGCCTCGGTGAAGCGGAACTCGGGGCCCCCGTTGAGGGCCACGTACGACCGGCCGGCGAGTTCGAACTCGACGGTCATCACCGAGCCGGCCGGGCGGGGGCCGGCCTCGCCGTAGTGGGTGGTCCTGGTGACCCGGGAGTCGGGGAGCAGCGTGGTGTAGAAGGCGGCGGCCTCTTCGGCCTGGTCGTCGAACCAGAGGCAGGTGGTGATTTTCTGCATGCGCCCGACGGTATCGGCGGGGTCCGTCGGCGCGGCCGAGCCACGGCCGGGGGTCACCGGATCGGCGCCCCCGGCCGGACCGGCGGGGCTCAGTGCACCCGACCCGCGTAACGCTGGACGAAGCGCTGACCGGTGTGGGCGGTCACGACGACGTCGTAGCGGCCCTGCCCGTCCAGCGGCCAGGCCAGGTCGGCCTGCTTGCCGGGCTTGACCCAGACGGTCCGCGCGGTGCCCGCGAAGTCGTTGGGCGCGGCGGTGAAGGCCACGTCGGTCATCCCGTCGTTGGCCATCTGGAGGGTGAGCCTGCGGTTGCCACGCAGGTCGGCGGTGACGATCGGCACGCCGATGTCGTTCTGGCCGTCCTGCCCGTCCCGGACCACGGTGCCGGCGAAGCGGCGGACGAAGCCGTCCGGGCCGTGCACGGTGAAGTCGTAGCGGCCGCCGGTGGCGGCGGCGTCCCAGACGTACCGGGCGGTGGCGCCGGGGGCGACGGTGTACGGGGTGCCGGCGAAGGGGAGCAGGATGTTCGGGTAGACGGTGTACGGGAAGGCCACCGAGCCGTCGTTGCTCATCGTGCAGGTGACCTTGCCGGTCTTCCGGTCCACCTCGACGTCGGCCCATGGCTGGTACGGCAGGGGCCGGTGCGGGCGCTCGCCGCGTTCCTGGACCGGCATCGCCTGGGCGCCGACCGCCGGCAGCGCGACGCCGGGCAGCTTGGTGCCCGCGTCGGCCCGGGCCATCAGGGCCTTGGTGTCGGGCAGGGACGGGATCGAGTGCTCCGGGGCGGCGAAGTCGAAGCAGCTGGTGAGGTCGCCGCAGACGGCCCGGCGCCAGGCCGAGATGTTGGGCTCGGCCACTCCGGTGACCAGCTCCATGAAGCGCAGCACCGACGTGTGGTCGAAGACCTGGGAGTTGACCCAGCCGCCGCGCGACCAGGGCGAGACCACCCAGAGCGGCACCCGGTTGCCGAGGCCGATGGCCCGTCCCTGGGTGAACTCCTCGGGGGTGCCGGGCTCGGGGGTGGGCGGGACCATGTGGTCGAAGTAGCCGTCGTTCTCGTCGTACATCACCAGGAAGACGGTGTGCCGCCAGACCTCCGGGTTGGACATCAGCGACCGCAGGGCCTGGTCGACCCAGTGGGCACCGTAGGCCGGGCCGGCCTCCGGGTGCTCGGAGAACAGGTAGGGCGCGACCAGCCAGGAGACGGTCGGCAGGGTGCCGTCCTTGCAGTGGCGGTCGAAGTCGGTCGGGTCGAACTTCGTCATCGCGTTGACGTAGCGCGGGTCGTCGTGCGGGAAGTCGTGGAACTGCTTGAAGTAGGAGAGCGCGTTGTCGTCGTAGTCGCCGGTGCGGTCGTCCTTGCTGGGGTTGTGGTAGACGCGCCAGGAGACACCGGCCGCCTGCAGGCGTTCGGCGTAGGTGGTCCAGTCGGCGACGGGGTTGTCGGTGACCGGGGTGTTGTCGATCCACGGGCCGGTGGTGCCGTCCCGGCCCGGGCCCGCGGTGCCGGTCCACAGGTAGAGGCGGTTGGGGTCGGTCGGGCCGGCCAGCGAGGTGAAGTAGGCGTCGCAGACGGTGAACGCGTCGGCCAGGGCGTACTGGTAGGGGATGTCGTCGCGGGTGAAGTAGCCCATGGTGCGCTCGCCCTTGGCGGCGATCCACTTGTTCATCGCACCGTTGTTGATGGCCTGGTGGCCGGTGGCCCAGTCGTGCGGGAGGCCGCCGGCGTTCTGCGCGTTGTACTTGGCGGTGTCCATCCGGTACGGCAGCATCACGCCGCCGTCGCTGCGCCGGCTGTCGGGCTGGCGGAAGACGTCGGTGCCGTCCGGGAACTGGAGCGCCTGCTTGTCGCCGAAGCCGCGGACACCGGCCAGGGTGCCGAAGTAGTGGTCGAAGGAACGGTTCTCCTGCATCAGGACGACGACGTGCCTGACGTCCTTGACGGTGCCGGTGAGCGGGGCGGCGGGCTTGGCACCGACGGCGGGCGCCGGAGCCGGGGCCGGGGCGGCGGCGGCCTGGGTGGCCGTCAGACCGGTCAGGGCGGTGGCGCCGGCGGCCGCGGTGGCCCCGACGAAGGTGCGACGGGAGAGCTCGGGCATGACGAACTGGCCTCTCGGAGCTGGGGGTTGGGGAGCCGGGGAGCTCAGAGCCGGAAGGTGGCGACCGCGGCGGCGGCGTCGGAGGGCCACTCGTTGGCGGCGGATCCGGGCTCGGGCTGCGGCCAGTCGGCGACCAGGGTGTGCGCCTCGAGCAGCTTCAGCGGGCCCGCGTACTGGACGTAGTCGATCCGATCCTGCGGCTCGGGGCGGTCGCCGCGCCGCTTGCGGGTGGGCGACCAGGTGGCACCCGGGGCCTTGACCGGGTCGGGGCACTCCTCGCGGAAGGCGTCGGTCAGTCCGGCGCCCTGGAGGGCCACGGTGACCGGCCAGGCGAGCGGGCCGACACCCTGGTGGGCGGCGGCGGTGGCGGCCGTCCAGTCGCGGTGCGAGGGCGAGGAGAGCGCACCGGCCAGCACCACCGGGGTGCGCCGGGCGATGTCCGCGCGGACGGCGGCGGCCAGCGCCCTGGCCTGCCTCAGCCGCAGCGAGCCGTTCTCGGCGGCCTCCACCTCGGCGGCGGTCCGGCCGTCCTGGACGGCGTACGGGCCGTAGCCCGCCTC
This sequence comes from Kitasatospora sp. NPDC005856, assembly GCF_040629945.1. NCBI lineage: Bacteria > Bacillati > Actinomycetota > Actinomycetes > Kitasatosporales > Streptomycetaceae > Kitasatospora > Kitasatospora sp. NPDC005856. Next base: position 78,447 of record NZ_JBEXWT010000007.1, read on the forward strand.
GTCCAGGTGGGCGGCCCAGAAACGGACGCTGCGGCCGCCGGGCAGCCGCAGGGTGGCCGCGGCGGCGGGCAGCTCGGCGGTCGGCGCGGTGACGTCGGTGAGCGGGTGGCGGCTGAGGATGCCGACGCTGCCCGGGCTCTGGTAGGCGTACCAGCCGAGGGCGTCGGCCAGGGCCTTGGCCCGCTCCCCCGCGGTCTCCTGCAGGGCGAGCACGTCCAAGCCCTGGGCGAGCACCACCCGCAGCTGCTTCTCCAGCGCGTCGGTGTGGGCCGCGCCCGCGTCGTGCAGGTTCCAGCTGGCGGTCTTGAGGCGCAGTGGCGCGGCCGGATCCACGACCGGGACGAGGACGGTGACGGTGTCGGTGGCGCCCGTGCTGTCCTTGACGCCGACGACCACCAGCTCGGGGTTCTTGCCCGGGGCGGCGGGGGCGGTGCCGGTGAGCGTGCCGTCGGCACTGACGGAGGCCCAGGCCGGGCCGGCGAGCTTGCGGTGGGTGGCGGAGCCGGCCGGGTTGCCGGTCGGGCGGGACCAGAGGCCGCCGATCCGGACCGTCACGGCGGCGCCCGGGGCGACGGGCGTGGCGGTGAAGGCGTCGACGGCGGCGTGCGGGCGCACGACGGCGGGCTCGGGGCGGAAGGTGAACGGCTCGGTCCGGGCGAGGATGCCGTAGCCGTCCTTGGCGAGCAGGTAGGCGGTGTACGGGCCGCCGGTCAGCGCGGAGGTGTCGAGCTGGACGTCCCCCGAGGTGCCCGGGGTGTACTTCCACAGCAGCGAGCCGCCGCTGCCGGGCTGGCGGCCGCCGTCGTAGATGCCGACCCAGTTCTTGGCGTCGGGGGCGTCGGTGGTCCAGTGGAAGGTGAGCCGGTCGCCTTCGGTGGGCTTGTCGGAGGAACTGAGCGTCAGGGCGCTGCCTGCGGCCACGGTTGTCCTGTCCGCCGCCCGGGACCGGGTCCGCCGGGGGACGGCTCGCCGGGCCGGGTACGGCTGGTCACGGAGGCTGGGAGGAGGAGGGGCACCCTCAGTTGGCTGTACAACTGCGGGCGGCCTCATTCACCCGAAGGCCGGCGACCAGCGCATGAACGACGCATGACGGAGTGTCGGGCGGTGCGGGAACTTCGATGGGTGCGGCTGCGGGCGTGCGGCGCGGGTGCCTCCGCGGCCGGTGCGGGCGCTCCCGCGGGCCGGCGCAAGCGCTCCCGCGGGCCGGCGCAAGCGCTTCCGCGGGCGGCGGCGGGCCTGCGGCGCGGGCACTTCGGGGCACGGGGCGGCGGGCACCTCCCCGGACAGGCGCGAGGGCCGCGGCGGACCGGTCCACCGCGACCCTCGTCGGGCCGTGCTCCTGAGGCGTGTGCCGCTGGTCAGGCCAGGGCGAGGAAGAGCTTCTCCAGCTCGGCCTCGCTCATCGGCGGGGTGTCCTCGTCCGCGGCGGCCATGCACTGGCGCATGCCACTCGCGACGATCTTGAACCCCGCCCGGTCGAGCGCGCGCGAGACGGCGGCGAGCTGGGTGACCACGTCCTTGCAGTCCCGGCCCGCCTCGATCATCGCGATCACTCCGGCCAACTGGCCCTGCGCGCGACGCAGCCGGTTCAGGACCGCGCCGACCGCCTCCTCGTCCACCTGCATGTCGGGGCCGCCTTTCACATCGACTGTCGATGGATAAGTGTACCCGGCGGGGTATTCATTCCCGGGTGGCGAACATCGTGCCCGACCCACCCGCCCGGGCGCGGTCGCCAGCGGGAACGGGCGCGGCTGGGCAACGGGAACGGGCGCGGATCGGCAACGGGAACGGACGCGGCTCAGCGGCGGGCCAGGCGGCGCTCCCCGCCCGCGCCGGTCGCGTACGGCAGCCCGTAGTGCGCGAACACGGCGGGCTCGTCCTCGGCGGGCAGTACGTCGTCGGTGCCGATCGCCGGAGCCTGCTTGACCTGATTGCGCGGGTACGCCACCCGGAGGTAGTCCGGTCCGGCCATCGCCCCCTCCAGCGGGACGAACGCCAGGCGGCGCCGGCCGGCGAACCCGACCACGACGGTGGCGAAGAACGGCTCGTCGCTGGCCGTCTCCACGTAGACCGACTCCAGCGAGCCGATGCGCCGGCTCTTCTCGTCGACCACGGCGTGGCCGCGCCACTCGCGGATGTCCGCCATCGCGATGACCATGGCCCGGCCTCCCGTCCCCGGCTGTTCCACTGCCCCGGTCTCCCATCCTGCGCCGGGAGCGGCCGGGGCGCGCGGCGAGCCCATGAGCCCTCCCGCCCGGCGAAAGGGACATACGGGGGTGACCCGACCAACCGGCACCAGGGCCGTGACCTGGGCTTTAGGCTGTCCGCCAGCAGGGCCGCGAGTGGATCGTCAGTGGCGCCCGGACGAAGGAGACGGCAGTCGTGGGATACGAGAACATGTGGGAGTCCGGCGAGGCCGGCATCCCGGCCGACCTGCGGCCCGACGTGCCGCACCCGGCCCGGATGTACGACTACTACCTCGGCGGCAAGGACAACTTCCCCGCCGACCGCGCCGCCGCCGAGAAGGCGCTCGCCGCCAACCCGGAGTTCCGCTCCACCGCCGTCGCCAACCGCGGGTTCCTCACCCGCGCGGTGCGGTGCGTCGCCGACCTCGGCGTCGACCAGTTCCTCGACATCGGCACCGGCATCCCGACGGCCGGCAACACCCACGAGATCGCCCAGGCGGCCAGACCCGGCGCGCGGGTCGTCTACGTGGACAACGACCCGATCGTGCTCACCCACGCCCGCGCCCTGATGGCCGGCTCGGGCCCCGGCCGCACCACCGTCATCCAGGCCGACCTGCGCGAGCCCGCCGCCCTGCTGGACGCCGTCCGGGCGGTGGAGCTGCTCGACTTCTCCCGCCCGGTCGGACTCGTCCTCGCCGCCGTCCTCCACTTCCTGCGGGACGAGGACCGGCCCCACCGGGCCCTCACCGCCGTGCTGGACGCCCTGCCCGCCGGCAGCCACCTGGTCCTCTCGCACGGCACCGCCGACTTCATCCCGTCCGAGATCCGCGACCGGGTCACCGGCGTCTACGACAAGGCCACCGCACCCCTCGTCGGCCGCTCCCGCGAGGAGGTCCGGGCCTTCTTCGACGGCCTCGACCTGCTCGACCCGGGCGTGACCACCGTCCCCCTCTGGCGCCCCGACACCGCCCCGGGCCCCGGCGCCGACCGCGTCAGCATGTACGGCGGGGTGGCCCGCAAGCCCTGACGGCGACGACGCGGACGAGGCGCGCCGGCCGGACACCACGTCGCCGGCCGGTCCACGGATTCAACCCACTGGTCCAGACCACGTTGAACAGGGCGGGCCCGTTCGATGAGGGCGTGGGGCGCGAGCTGATGGAGCACCTGACGGACCGCTACGCGCGCTGCCGGTTCTTCCTGCTCTCCACCGACCACGAGTCCACCCAGGAGGGCGTGCGGAACCACGCCTTCTACCGTTCGCTGGGCTTCCTCTCCTACGACTACGACGAGAAGGAGATGTCCGCCTTCGGGCTCCCCCGGGTCCGCCCACCGCGCCCGGGCGCGGAGCGGGCCCGGGTCTGAGGGGAACCCTCGGGGCACTCAGACCTGGCGGCCGGGCGGGACGAGGCCGGTCTGGTAAGCGATGGCGACGAGCTGGGCGCGGTCGCGGGCGTCGAGCTTGGACATCGCCCGGTGGACGTGGGTGCGGACGGTGAACGGGCTGACGAACATCCGCTCGGCGATCTCCTCGTTGGTGAGGCCGGTGGCGGCCATCGACATCACCTCCCGCTCACGGGCGGTGAGGACGGCCAGCCGCTCACTCGTGGAGGCCGCGGAGGCCGGTTCGGGCTGGGCCAGGAACTGGTCGATCACGGCCCGGGTGGCGGCCGGCGACAGCAGTGCCTCGCCCGCCGCGACGGTGCGGACGGCGGCGAGCAGCTCCTTCGGGTCGGCGCCCTTGCCGAGGAAGCCGCCGGCGCCCGCGCGCAGCGCCTGGGCCACGTACTCGTCGATCTCGAAGGTGGTGAGGATGAGCACCCGGGTGCCGGACAGCTCCTCGTCGCCGCAGATCTCGGCGGTGGCGCCGAGGCCGTCGACGCCGGGCATCCGGATGTCCATCAGCACGACGTCGGGCTTGGTGGCCCGGGCGAGCGCGACGGCCTCCCGGCCGTCGGCGGCCTCGCCGACCACCTCCATGTCCTCCTCCGCGTCGATCAGCAGGCGGAAGGCCCCGCGCAGCAGGGCCTGGTCGTCGGCGAGCAGTACCCGGATGGTCATGCGTGGTCACTCTCCTCTCGAACGGCGTCGTCCGCTCGGGCGGCGCCGTCCTGTCCTTCGGCTGGTGTCGGACGATCGGTGTGGGAGGTACGGGCGGCGCGCACGGCCCTGGCGGCCCGGGCGACGTCGGCGGCGGTGAAGGCGCCGGCGGCCTCGGGGCCGTCGTCGCGGGCGCCGGTGCGCAGCGGCAGTTCCGCGGTGACCAGGAAGCCGCCGTCGGGCCGCCGGTCGGCGCTGAGCCGGCCACCGACCGCGCCGGCCCGCTCGCGCATGCCGATCAGTCCGAAGCCGCCCTCGGTCGGCGGGTGCTGAGGCAGGGGGACGGCACGGGGTCGGCCGGTCGCGGTCGGGCGGCCGTTGGCGACGCTGACCGCGACCCGGCTGCCGCTGTAGGCGAGGGTGATCTCGGCGTCGGCGCCGTGGGCGTGCTTGGCCACGTTGGTCAGCGACTCCTGGACGATCCGGAAGGCGGTGAGGTCCACGCCGGGCGACAGCGGGCGGGCCTCGCCGTCGACGGTGAACCGGACCGGCAGGCCGGCCCGCTCGAAGGTGTTGATCAGCTCGGGCAGCCGGTCGAGGCCGGGGGCGGGTTCGAGCGGGGCGCGCTCCTCGGCGCGGCGCAGCAGTCCGACGGTGGCGCGCAGTTCCTGCAGGGCCGAGCCGGTGGCGTCGGTGATGTGGCTGAGCACCTCGCGGGCCTGGACGGGGTGGTTGTCCATGAGGTGGACGGCGATGCCGGCCTGGGCGTTGGCGAGGGCGATGTGGTGGGCGACGACGTCGTGCAGGTCGCGGGCGATCCGGATGCGCTCGTCGGCGACCCGTCGACGGGCCTCCTCCTCGCGGGTGCGCTCGGCGCGCTCGGCGCGTTCCTCGATGGCCGCGAGGTGGGCGCGGCGGTTGCGGATGGAGTCGCCGAGGGCGCCGGGCAGCAGGGCCCAGGCCAGGACGCTGATCCGTTCGCCGACCGGGCCGCCGGGGCCGAACAACAGGGCGATCCCGGTGAGCAGGACGGCGGTGATGACCGAGGCCCGCAGGGCGGTGGCGCGGTCGGTGCGGACGGCGAGGAAGTAGAGCGCGAGCAGCAGCGGGGTGGCCAGCATCGGGGTGAGCCGGGGGCTGCTCCAGGCGAGCACCATGGTGCAGAGCAGCGTGACGGCGACCACCGCGCGCGGCCAGCGGCGGTGGAAGAACACGGCGACGGCCGCGATGAGCGCGATGCCACAGGTCGTCGGGTCGGCTCGGACGAACCGCCCGGCGGTCTGGTCGGTGGTGGCGCCGAGGGCGGTGACCGTGATCAGGGCCACGCCTCCGGCGGCGTCGAGCAGCCGGGGGTGGTCGCGGCGCAGGCGCTGCCAGGTGTCGCTCATGGTCGTGCTCTCCGGTCGGGGACGCTGGCCGTGCCCGCTCCCGGGCAGCTCCGGTTCGTGCCGCGCCGGCCCCCGGTGGGGACGTGGCGGGCCGCCTCGGGGCCTCCGCGCGCGCGGTGGGCCCCGACAGCAACGGTAACGGTTGGGCTCGAACCGGTGTCCGAGCCGGACGGCACCGGCCCGGCCCCGGCGTGGTGCCGGCGTGGTGCCGAGGCCGGGCCGGGGCGCAGCCCGCCCTGGCCCGGACGGAGCCGGGCCAGGGCTGGCAGCGGCCTAGACGGTGACCGACTCCCGGGCCTGGACCGACTCGGGGGCACTGGTCTCCAGCTTGCTGCCCTCGACGTCCACGTCGGGTATCAGGCGGTCGAGCCAGCGCGGCAGCCACCAGGCGCGACGGCCGAGCAGGGCGAGGACGGCCGGGACGATGGTCATCCGGACGATGAAGGCGTCGAAGGCGACCGCCGCGGCGAGGCCCAGACCCATCATCTTGATCATCGGCTCGCTCATCCCGATGAAGCCCGCGAAGACGGCGATCATGATGAACGCGGCCGCGGTGACCACCCGGGCGTTGTGTCGGAAGCCGGTGACGATCGCCTCGCCGGGCTGCTCGCCGTGGACGAAGCCCTCACGGATCCGGGTGACCAGGAACACCTCGTAGTCCATGGCGAGGCCGAAGACCACACCGATCATGAAGATCGGCATCATGCTCATCACCGGGCCGGTCTGCTCCACGCCGATCAGGTCGGCCAGCCAGCCCCACTGGAAGACCGCGACGACGGCGCCGAGCGCGGCGACCACCGACAGCAGGAAGCCGAGGGCCGCCTTCAGCGGGACGAGGACCGAGCGGAAGACCACCATCAGCAGGAGGACGGCAAGGCCGACGACCACCGCGAGGTAGGGCAGCAGCGCGTCGGACATCTTCTGCGAGACGTCGATGTTCATCGCCGTGGTGCCGCTGACCAGGACCGTCGCACCGGTGGCCGTCTTCAGACCGGCCGCGTCGTCGCGGATGGCGTGCACGATGTCCTTGGTCTCGGCCTCGCTCGGGCCGGTCGCCGGGACGGCGTTGAGCAGCGCCGTGTCGCCCGCCTGGTTGAACATCGGCGGCGTCACCGCGACGACCCCGGGCAGGCCGGAGACCTTCTTGGCGACCTCGTTCGCGGCGGCCTTCGGGTCGGCGACGCCCTTGGCGTCCACCAGGACCGTCAGCGGACCGTTGAAACCGGGGCCGAAGCCCTCGGAGAGCAGGTCGTAGGCGCGGCGCTGGGTGGTGGAGGTGGGCTTGGACTCGTCCCCCGGCAGGCCGAGCCGCAGGTCGAGCGCCGGAGCGGCGAGCACCCCGAGGCCGATCACGCCGCCGAGCAGCACCGCGAACGGGCGGCGCAGGATGAAGCGGGCCCAGCGGGCACCGCCGTTCTCCTTCTTCGCGGCCGGGGCGGCCTCGCCCCGGGCCTTGCGGGCCTTGCGGGGCAGCACCTTGCGGCCGAGGAAGCCGAGCAGCGCGGGAACCAGGGTGAGGGCGATCACCACGGCGATGACGACCGTCCCGGCGGCGGCCAAGCCCATCTTGGCCAGGATCGGGATGCCGACCACCGACAGGCCGGCGAGCGCGATCACCACGGTGAGGCCGGCGAAGACCACCGCGGACCCGGCGGTGCCGACGGCCCGGCCCGCCGCCTCCTCGGGCGTCCGGCCCTCGGCGAGCTCGGCGCGGTAGCGGGAGACGATGAACACCGCGTAGTCGATGCCGACCGCGAGGCCGAGCATCATCGCGAGCGTTCCGGTGGTGGTGGAGAGCCCGAGCGTGCTGCCGAGCGCGGTGATCAGCGCCATGCCGAGGCCGACGCCGACGATCGCCGTGAGCAGCGGCAGGCCGGCCGCGACCAGCGAGCCGAAGGTGATCACCAGGACGACGGCGGACAGCGCCATGCCGATCGCCTCGCTGCTGCCGCCCGCCTCGGGCTTGGCCATCAGCGCGGTGCCGCCGATCTCGACCTTGAGCCCGGCGTCCCGGCCGTGCTGGGCGGCCCGCTCCAGGGTCTCGGTGGCGGGCTCGGACACCTCGCCGGCCTTGGCGGCGTAGCTCACCGTGGCGTAGGCGGTGGTGCCGTCCTGGGAGACGGCGCCCTGCATCTTGAACGGGTCCACCGCGCCGGTGACCTGCTCGGTGCCGGCGAGCTCGCCGACCGTCCGCTCGACCGCCTGCCGGTTGGGCTCGGCGGTGATCTTCTGGCCGGAGGGGGCAACGAACACCAGGCGCGCCGAGGCCCCGTCGGCATGGCCGCCGGGGAAGCGCTCGTTCATCAGGTCGAAGGCCTTCTGCGCTTCCGTGCCGGGCATCGCGAAGCCGTCGTCGGGTGCGGCGGGCGCCTTGGCCGCCAGGACTCCGACGGCTGCCAGCACGGCGACCCAGAGGAAGGTCACCAGCCGGCGCCGGACGAAGGCCCACCGGCCCAGACGGTAGAGGAACGTGGCCACGGGAGAGCGGACTCCTTCGGATGAGGTTCTCGGAGACGGTCGGAACGGTCGGGGACGGGACGCGCCACTGCGGGCCGGGCGTCCTGGTGGACGCGGTCCGCCGCAGCATGACCCATCCTTGATCGCCGACCCCCGTTCCGTCGTCGTCCCTGCGCAGGCCGTTTGCGTACTGCGGACGCAGTAGTGCCCTCCCCCGCACGGAGGAGCGCACGCCCTGCACCGGAAGTAGGTCCCGGACCTGCGGCGGAGCCCGATCAGGTCACCCGCGCGGGCGGCGACGACGGGCTGCGGACCGGTGGGCGAAGTAGCGTGATGTGCCTGACCCGTCCGCTGACGTGCGGTTCGGGAGGATCCGACCCGATCGGTGCTGTTTCCGCAGCCCGCCGCCGGAGGTGCCCCATGGGCGTTCCAGCCGCCCGCATCGTGTTCGACGAGAGCGACCGCGCGGCGGTCGCCGAAGCGGTGACCGAGATGCTCACCACCGGCGCGCTCACCCTCGGTCCGTGGACCGAGCGCTTCGAGCAGGCCTTCGCCGCCGAGCACGGCGCCTCGCACGCCGTCGCGGTGAGCAGCGGCACGGCGGCGCTGGAGGTGATCCTTCGCAGCGTCGACGTCCGGGGCCGCGACGTGGTGGTCCCCGCCGTCACCTTCTACGCGACCGCCGGCGCGGTGGTGCACGCGGGCGGGCGGCCGGTCTTCGCCGACGTCGACCCGGCCACCCTCGCGCTCTCCCCCGAGTCCCTGGAGGCGGCGCTCACCCCGGACACCGCCGCCGTCGTCCTGGTGCACATCGGAGGGCTGGTCGGCCCGCGGGTCGACGCCGTGCGCGCGCTGTGCGACCGGCGCGGCATCCCGCTGGTCGAGGACGCCGCGCACGCCCACGGCAGCAGCTTCGACGGGCGCGCCGCCGGCACCTTCGGCCTGGCCGGGGCCTTCTCCTTCTACCCGACCAAGGTCACCACCAGCGGCGAGGGCGGGATGATCCTCACCGAGTCACCGGAGCTGCGCGACGAGGCCCGGATCTACCGCGACCAGGGCAAGGGCTCCTTCACCACCAACCACCACCTGAAGCTCGGCTACTCCTGGCGGATGAGCGAGCCGCACGCCGCGATCGGCGCGGTGCACCTGCGCCGGCTCAAGGAGTTCATCGAGACCCGCCGGGCCGTCGCCCGCCGCTACGACGCGGCGCTGGCCGGGCTGGACGGCCTGGACCCGGTGACCGAACCGCCCGGCTGCCGCGGCAACTACTACAAGTACGTGGCACTGCTGCCGCCCGGAGTCGACCGCGCGGAGTTCAAGCGGGCGGCGGCCGAGGAGCACGGGGTGCGGCTGTCCGGCGAGGTCTACGACCTGCCGCTGCACCTCCAGCCGGTGTTCGCCCCGTACCGGCGCGGGCCGCTGCCCGTGGCCGAGGACGTCTGCGCCCGGCAGGTCTGCCTGCCGGTGCACTCCGACATGACCGAGGACGAGACGGAGCAGGTGATCGACGCCGTCTCCGCGGTGTACCGGCGACTGGCCGGGTAGCCGGAGCGAAGGGAGCAAGATCGTGCGGATAGCCGTCACCGGGGGCTGCGGGTTCATCGGCTCACACGTCGTGGACCACCTGATCGCGGCCGGCCACGACGTCCTCGCGGTGGACACCACCGACAAGTACCTCAACCCGGACGCCGAGCACGCGCGGCTCGACGTCCTCGACCTCAAGGCCCTCACCGCCGCGCTGGCCGGCAGCGAGGTGGTCTACCACCTGGCCGCCATGGCCGACGTCGAGCAGGTCAGCGCCGACCCGGTCCGCGCGGTGCGGACCAACATCGACGGCACCGAGGCCGTCCTGGAGGCAGCCCGGCGCAGCGGCCTGAGCCGCACGGTGCTGGCGAGCACCGTCTGGGTCTACGGCGCCGCCCTCACCGACGATCAACTCGACGGCGGTGAGCAGGAGTTGGACGAGCACGTGCCGATCGAGCTGGAGCACAGCGGACATCTGTACGTGGCCACCAAGCTCGCCGCCGAGATGCTGGTGCACAGCTACCGCGAGCTCTACGGGCAGCACTTCACCATCCTGCGCTACGGCATCCCGTACGGCCCCCGGATGCGGGACGAACTGGTCGTCGCCCGGTTCGTCCAGGCCGCGCTGGCCGGCCGGCCGATCACCATCGCCGGGGACGGCCGGCAGAGCCGCAACTTCGTCTACGTCGAGGACCTCGCCGACGCCCACGTCCGGGCCCTGTCCCCCGACGCCGAGGACCAGACCTTCGCGCTGGAGGGCTCGACGGCCGTCTCGGTGCGGGACATCGCCGACACGGTGGACGCCCTGCTGGGCCCCGTCACCATCGAGCACATCGACGGGCGGAAGGCCGACTACGCCGGGCGGCGGATCTCCTCGGCGCAGGCCAAGCGGCTGCTTGGGTGGTCACCGAGCACCAACTTCACCGACGGCGTGCGGCAGTACGCGGACTGGTACCGGGCCACCGTCGGCTCGGCCGCCGGCGCCTGACGGGGCCGCCCGATGCCGCACGCCCTCCTGGTCTCCGGCTCGCTCGGGCAGGGCCACGACGTGATGGCGCAGGCCTGCGCCGACACCCTGCGGGAACGCGGCTGGAGCACCCGCACCGTCGACGCCATGGCCCTGCTCGGGCAGCGCTCGGGCGCGGCCGGGGAGGCCGTGTTCCGCCGGCTGCTCGACCTGCCCGGGGTCTACGACGCCTTCCACTTCTCGGCGCTGCGGCCCGGCGCCCGGATCGCCCTGCTCGCCGACGCGGCGGCCCGCAGCAGGCTGGTCCCGGCGTTGCGGGGGCTGATCGCGGCGCAGCGGCCGCAGCTGGTGGTCTCGGTGTTCGCCACCGCGACCTCGGCGGTCAACCGGCTGCTGCGGCAGGCGCCGGAGCGGGAGTTCCGGCACTTCGTGTTCTGCACCGACGTGACGCCGCACCGGCTCTGGGTGCAGGAGGGGACGGACCTGTTCCTGGTCACCTCGGAGGTCGCCGCATGCGCGGTGCGGCGCTACCGGCCGGACGCCGACATCGCCGTCGTGCCGGCGCCACTGCGGCAGCCGTTCTACCAGCCGCCGGAACGGGCCGCGGCGCGCGCGGAACTGGGCGTGCCGGCGGGCGCCGCGTGCGTCCTGCTGATGTCGGGCTCCTGGGGGCTCGGCCCGCTCGCCCGCACCGCCGCCTCGCTGGCCGCCGCCGGACCGCACGTCCTCGCGGTGGCCGGGCACAACCGGGAACTGGAGCGCCGGCTGCGGGCCGCCGCGCGCCGGGAGCCCCGGCTGCACCCCTTCGGCTACACCGACCGCGTCCCCGCGCTGATGGCCGCCGCCGACCTGGTGGTCACCAGCTCGGGCGACACCTGCAGCGAGGCCAGGGCGCTGGGCCGACGGCTGCTGCTCCTCGACGTGGTGCAGGGACACGGGCGCGACAACCTCCAGCACGAACTGGAACTCGGGCACGCCGACGTCGCCACCGCCCACCCCGCCGAGGTCGTCCGCAACGCCCTCGCCGCGCTCCGCCGCCCCGAGCCCGCGCCGTCCGCCGGCGCGACGCCGGCGGCCTGGCAGTCGGGGTTCGGGGCGGCGCTGCGGCGGGTGGGCCTGGGGTGACCGGGGCGGGCGGGGCCTTCACGCCCCCGGGACGGTCGACCTGTCGTGGTCCCGCGACGCGCCCGTCACACCGGACGGGTCCGGCCCCACGGCGGCGGCACCCGGTGGTCACGGAGGGGGCCGAGGGTGAGGCGGTGGGTGCGGCAGTGTGCGGCGATCAGGGGGAGGGCGGCGAGGGTGGCGCGCCAGGAGCCGGGGGCGGAGGTGCAGTCGGAGTCGTGCAGCAGGAGGGTGGCGCCGCCGGTGAGGCCCGGACGGGCGGTCGCGTAGACGGATTCGCCGGTGGCCTGCGCCGTCCAGTCCCGGCCCCAGGCCGTCCACAGCACGGTGCGCAGGCCGAGACGGCGGGCGGCCAGGGCCGGGCCCGCGGTCAGGACGCCGTACGGGGGGCGGTACCAGAGCGGACGGGCGCCGCAGAGTCCGGCCACGGCCTCGGCGGCGCGGCGCAGTTCGCGCAGGTCGCGGACGGGGGCCGGGTACCACTGCTGCCGGTGGTGCCAGCCGTGGACGGCCACCTCGTGGCCGCGCAGCACCAGCTCGCGGCCGAGCGCGGGGGCCCGCTCCAGCATCGCGCCGAGCAGGAAGAAGGTGGCGCGGGCACCGAGTTCGTCCAGCGCGTCGAGGACGTACGGGGTGCTGCGCGGATCGGGGCCGTCGTCGAAGGTCAGGGCGACGTGGCCCGGTGCGGTGCCGTGACCGGCCGTGCGGCGGGCCAGGGTGCGGCGCAGCGGCGGCAGGCGGACGGCGGCCGGGGCGAGGTGCAGGAACTCGGCCCCCGCGGCGACGGCGAGGGCCGCGGCGGCGGGCGTCCACGGGCGGCGGGCGACGACGGGCGTCCCCGGGCGGCGGGCGACGACGGGCACCCACGGGCGGCGGGCGACGACGGGCGTCCCCGGGCGGCGGGCGGCGGCGCTCACCCGAAGCGCGAGGCCATCCGGCGGAACACACCCGGGGCCACCCCGTGGATGCGGGCCGGGAAGCCGAGCCAGTGCGGGACGTAGAGCCGGTCGCGCTCCGTGGTGATGGTCGCGACCACGACGTCCGCGACCCGCTCCGCCGGGACCGGGCGCGGGCGCTCGCGCTGGTACGGCGTGCCGCGCCGGTCGAAGAACGGGGTGTCCACCGCCCCCGGGAGGACCAGGCGCACCCCCACCCCGGTGCCGCGCAGTTCGTACCAGAGGCTCTCCGCGAACATCGTCAGCCCGCCCTTGGTGGCGGCGTACCCCGACTCGTCCCGGACGCCGACCTGGCCGGCCATCGAGCCGAGCAGCACGATCCGGCCGTGGCGGCGTTCCAGCATGCCGGGCAGCAGGAGGCGGACCAGGCGCAGCGGGGCGGCGAGGTTGACCTCGATCATCCGGTCCAGGGTGTCGGAGGGCGTCCGCGCGTACGGGCCGCGCCAGCCCAGACCGGCGCTCGCGATCAGGGCGTCCACCCGGCCGGTCGTTGCCAGGGCGGCCTCCGCGAGGCGGGCCGGACCGTCCGGTTTGCTCAGGTCCTCGGGCAGGGCGCGGCCGCCGGTGCGGTCGGCGAGTTCGTCGAGGCGGGCGCGGTCGGTGCCGGAGAGCAGGGTGTGCCAGCCCGCGTCGGCCAGGCGGGTGGCGGTGGCGTGGCCGATCCCGGAGGAGGCACCGGTGATCAGCGCGACCGGGCGGTCGGCCGGGTCGGACCGGCCCTCCGGGGCCGCCGCGGTCTTCGGGGCCTTCGGGGCCGCCGCGGTGTTCGGGGCCGTGGGATCCGTCGAGTCCGTGGGGTCCTCGGGGTCCTTCGGGCCTGACCTCCGGGGTCGGGAGTGGGACTCCTCCGCCATCGGGCACCTGCCGCTCTGTGGCCGTGTCGCCGTCCGTTTTGTCCGGCAAGTCACCTTCGCATGACGGAGCCGTCCGGGCTACCGGGGCGGGACGGTGGGCTCCGCCTCGGTGTCCCGGTGCGGGGCGTACAGCTCGGCGGACTCGCCCTCCAGCTCGCCGAAGCGGGAGAGCACGAAGGTGCCGCCCACCGCGACCACGAAGCCGGTCAGCGCGCACCACTCGAAGCCGGGGCGCGCGGCATCGCCGAGCACCGTCACACCGATCAGCGCCGGACCGAAGGTCTCGGTCACCGTCCCGGCGGCGGTCGCGGCCGTGACCGTACCGCGCTGCAGGGCCAGGGCGTAGGCGAGGTAGCCGCCGAGGCCGCCGACGGCGAGGGCGTAGGCGGCGGGATCGGTGAGGACGGCGACCGGGCCGGAGGCGTCCAGAACCCGCACGGCCAGACTGGTCACCCCGAAGCCGACCCCGGCCAGCAGCCCCAGGCCGACCGCGGCCGCGTTGCCCTCCCGGCGCACCAGGACCACGGTGGCGAGCAGCATGACGGCGGTGGTGGCGAGCAGCGCCCAGTGGAAGGCGGGCGCGGCGTGGTCGCGGCCCTCCGGGCCGGAGCCGAGCGCCAGCAGGGTCAGACCGAGGACCACCGCGAGGATGCCCGCGAGATCACCCCGGCGCAGCCGCGCGCCCAGCAGCCGGACGGCGGCCACGGCGGTGACGGCCAGACTCGCGTTGGTGACGGCCTGGACGAGGAAGAGCGGGAGGGTGCGCAGGGCGACGATGCTCATCGCGAAGCCGACGATGTCCAGCAGCGTGCCGAGGATGAACTGCCAGGACCGCACCAGCGCGGCCAGCAGCCCCACCCGCACCCGGTCGGCGCGCGGGGCCGCCCGCGCCCCGCGCGCCTGGAAGACCGCCCCGAAGCCGAAGCAGACGGTCGCGACCAGCGCGGTGGTGAGTCCCAGCAGCATGCCTCTCCCTGCCTCGCGGGGCAGCGTCGATCCACCACCAGTCTGTGCCCGGGGAGACGGGGACGCGCGGGTGGGACGCGGGGGATGAGGGGCACCGCTGGGATGACCCCGCCGCCCGCCCGGCCCGCATCGTGTGACGGGGGCCGGGCGGGTGTCGGGAGCGTGGCGTCAGCCGAGCGAGCGGCAGGAGCTCGGCGTCAACCGACCGCGCGGCGTCAGCCGAGCGCGCCCGCGAGCAGCCCGGCCGTCCGGGCGACCAGGGGCTCGTCCTTCGCGGCCGCCTCGTCCGCCGGCTTGGTGACCAGCACGGCGAGCAGGACGGGGGCGCCGGCCGGGGTCCAGGCGATGCCGACGTCGTTGGTGGTGCCGTGGCGGCCGGTGCCGGTCTTGTCGGCCAGGACCCAGTCGGCCGGGAGGCCCGCGCGGAAGCGGTTGGTGCTGGTGGTGTTGGCCAGCAGCCAGGCGGTCAGCTGGTCCCGCTTGGCCGGCGGCAGGGCGTCGCCGAGCGCGAGTCGGCCGTAGGTGCGGGCGATGGCGTGCGGGGTGGTGATGTCGGTGCGCCGGTCGGGCTCGGCGCTGTTGAGCTCGGGCTCCCAGCGGTCCAGTCGGGTGACGCGGTCGCCGATCGAACGGGCGAAGCGGGTGACGGCGGTCGGTCCGCCGAGTTCACGGAGCAGCAGGTTGGCCGCGGTGTTGTCGCTGTAGTCGATGGTGGCGGCGCACAGCTCGGCGACGGTCATGCCGTTCGCCACGTTCTCCTCCTTGCCCGTGATCGGCGCGGCCCCACGGTCGACGGGGTCGACCTTGCCGCCGGCCCGTATGACGTCCTCGGCGGTGTACCGGATCCGCTTGGCCAGGAACTCGCCGTCGCGGTCGAGGTCCCGCAGGACGGCGGCGACGGCGACGGTCTTGAAGATCGAGCAGATCGGGAAGAGTTCGTCCGCACGGTAGCTGACGGTCCGGCCGGTGACGAGGTTGCGGCCGTAGACGCCGAGGCGGGCGGAGTGCTCCTGTTCGAGCGCGGCGAGGGCCGGGTGGAGGCCGCCCCCTGCGGTCGGGTCGCCCGCCGTCGCCGCCAGTGCCGGGACGGCGGTCGCGGCGGTGACGGCGACGGCCGCTCCGAGGCCGAGGCCGAGGCCCAGGACGGCGCGGCGGCTGTGACGGGCCTCCGAAGGCTGCGAGTACATGCTCCCCCTCTGATCGAATGTCCTCGATGCTCGCGGCGTGAGCCGCGTTCTTGATCAGCAGGACGCGGTCCGTGTGCCGATGGTTCGTCAGCAGCGCGAATTCATCCGGAGCTTCACGGTCGGAGGGCCACCGCGGCGTACAGCGACACCTCCGAGGCGGCGCCGGGCACCTCACCGGGGGCGGGCCGCCACTGCGCGATGGGGACGAGCCCCGGGTCGAGGAGGGTCCAGCCGTCGAAGAAGCGGGCGATCTGCGACCGGGTGCGGGCCTGGGCCGCGGTGCCGGCGGCCTCGTAGATCCGGGTCAGCCTGGCGATGTCCTCGGGTGCGAACTCGGGGCTGACATGGGTCAGCACCAGGGCGCTGCCGGGCACGAGGGCGGACTTGAGGAGCTCGACCAGGTCGTACGCGCCGTGGGTGTCGGGGACGAAGTGGAGCAGGGCGTTGAGGGAGAGCGCGACCGGGCGGGACAGGTCGAGGGTCTCCCGCAGGCCCGGGGCGGCGAGCAGCCCGGCCGGGTCGGTGGCGTCCGCCTCGACGTACGCGGTGCGGCCCTCGGGGGTGCCGGTGAGCAGGGCCTGGGCGTGCGAGAGCACGATCGGATCGTTGTCGACGTAGACCACCCGGGCGTTCGGCCGGAGGCTCTGGGCGACTTCGTGCAGGTTGGGCGAGGTGGGGATGCCGGTGCCTATGTCGATGAACTGGTCGAACCCGGCCTCGGCGAGCGCACGCGTCGAACGTTGCATGAAGGCACGGTTGACGCGGGCGGCGGCCCGCAGCCACGGCGCGACGGCGAGGGCCTGGCCGGCGGCCTCGCGGTCGGCCGCGAAGTTGGTGAAGCCGCCGAGGAAGTAGTCGTACATCCGCGCCGAGTGCGGCACGTGCAGCCGCAGGTCCACCCCGTCGTAGAGACCCATCGCGCTCTCCCCCGGTTCCGTTCCCGATCGATCGTTCCTGACCACGATAGGCGGGACGGTTCGCGGTTCCGAACAGCTTCGGAGCATTCCAACCAACCGACGGAGCCCATGAGATGACCATCTGTATTCGGATTGCATCCTGGAGTGACAGGCCTGATGGAATGAGGATGGCACCGACAGCCCGACCCTCGGGTGGCCGGGTGAGCAGCCGACGGCCACGGAAAGCAGGCTCGATGACGATCGACAGGGGTGCCCCGGCGCGCAGGTTCCGGGGCGGAACGGCCGTGGCGCACATCCGCGGAACGGAGGCGGAGCCGGCGGCCGGCTCCGCCCGCACCCCACGGTCCGACCCCGAACTCCGCCTCGGCGTCGCCTACGCCGCCTTCTGCGAGACGCACGAACCCGCCTGGCACGCCCTCGCGTTGACCCGGATAGGCAACCAGGCCGACGCGGCGCTGGTGGTCGGGGCGGTGAAGTCCGATCTGGCCCGCTGCTGGCCGCAGGTCCTGCGGTTCGAGGAACCGGCCGCGTACGCCTGGCGGTTGGCCAACCGGCACGTCTCGGACTGGGTGGCCGCCGAGGAGCCGGTGGAGGTGGAGGCGGTCACCTTCGCGGCGGTGATCGGGGCCTTCAAGCAGGTGGCGAAGGGACTGCTGCACAGCGAGGCCGACGAGGTGCGGCTGTACGCGGCGATCCTCGAACTGCCGGACCGGCAGCGGGACGTGGTGATCCTGCGGTACCTGCTCGGTCTGCACGTCAAGGTGATCGCGGCGTACCTGGGACGGCCGGCGGCGACGGTGCACTCCAACCTCCGGCACGCCCGGGACCGCCTGGCCCGCCGACTCGGGGTGGGCGAACTCCCGGACGCCGAGGGGGAGCTGTGACGGCCACACCGGACGACGGTGCCCCGGCCGGAGCGGAACCGGCGGACGGTGGGCACAGGGTGTTCCGCGTCCCCCGGGCCGAACGCGCCCATGCGGAGCGGATCGCGGCGGTGCGCCGGGCCCGGCTCACGGCCGCGCCCGCCCACCTGCCGTCCGAGCACGAGCAGGCGGCCTTCGAACTCGGACTGGTGGTGGCCCTGGTGCTGGGCGCGCCGGACGCCTCGCACGGACTCGACCTGCTGGTGAACGCGCACCGGATCGAACCGGAGGGAGCCGAGGTGTTCGGCGCGCTGCTGTTCGCCACGGGAAAGGAGGAGGGCGCCGAGTTCTGGTGGCGCTTCGCGGCGGGCTCGGGCAGCGGCACGGCCGCCTACTGCCTGCACCTGCACCACCTGATGCTCGGCGAGACGGACGACGCCGACTACTGGCGGGCCTGGTCGGACCAGCTGGCGACAGTCGAACGTCCGCCCGGGCCGAGGGCTTTGAGGATGGACCGGCCGTTGCTGCCGGACGACGTACGACGGGACATCCTCTCCCGGGTGCACCGGGGGCTCGCCCCGCAGCTGCCGCCGGCGCTGGTCGCGGTGATCGACCGGCTGCCGGTGCAGGACGGAGACGACGAGGAGGTGCCGAGCCCGTGGGGGCTCACCTCGGGGGCGACCTCGGCCTGCACCTGGGAGGCCCTTCCGTGGGGAGCGGCGGACGACCGCGGCGCCCCGTGGGGGTGAGCGCCCCGCGGACTGCCGTGATCATCCCTTCAGGTGATCACTTTCATGTGAGCGCCCATCCGTTGAGCACCTATCCGTTCCATTCATGACAGTCGACACGCATCGACGATCCTCCGAGGGCCGCGACGGCCGCTCGGAACGGCCCCGCGACGGGCACGTCGCAGAGCCGGGACGGGCCGGCGCCGAGCCCACCCGGATCGGCCACCGGCACCGGCGACGGACCGGCGACGGGCACGCCGAAGGACTGCGCGAGCCGCCCGCCATACGCCTTGACGCAGGCCTCGCGGCGGCACCACAGCGTGGTGAACCGTGCCGCCCGCTCGGCCGGATCGACCGGCTCGGCGACGAACCGCGCCTCCTCGAACGGGAACCAGCGGGCGGCCATCCGCTCGGCCGTCCGCGGGTCGTGGAGCCGCTCGACGTCGACGCCGACCGCCCGCCCCTCGGCGAGGGCCAGCACCGCGACCTCGCCCGAGGCCGACCAGCTGACCCCCAGCCCGTCGGCCCCCGCCGGCTCGGGCTTGCCGTTCGGCCCGTAGCGCCAGACCAGTCCGGCCGGGCGGATGCCGAGCCGGGCGGCGACCAGCTGCCGGACGGCGCCGTGCACCACGGTGAAGCGCTCTCGCAGCCCTGGGTCCGTCCGGGACGCCCGGGCCCGCTCGTCCGGGTCGAGCGATTGCCACAACTCGGCGACGGAGGCGGCTGGTTGACGCGTATCGATCAGCCAGAGGTCGATCGTCGTCATGGCAGGGCGAGCGTGCTCAGCACCCCGAGCCGGCGGTCGTAGCCGGCCAGCAGCGCGGGCCGCCCGTCCGCCCGCCACTGCGGGAGGTGTTCGGCCAGCTCCGCCCAGAGCCCGGTGAACGGCTGGGCCGGTGGCGGTTCCCCCGCGTCGAAACCCGGGCCGAGCAGCAGCGCCGCCTCCGGCCCGAGCTCGTCGACCTCGGCCCGGGCCGTCTCCGTCGGGGAGGTCACGCCCCGGGTCTGCCGGACGGCCAGGCCATCGCCCGGGGCCTCCTCGCAGACCAGCACCACCACCGCGTGCCGTTCGGGCAAGGGCACCGGTCCGGCTGGTTCGTAGTGCAGCGTGCTCTGTTCGGCGAGCACCACCACGGCCCGGCGACAGGTGCCGGTGCGCTGGTGGCCGGCGGCCAGCCGCAGCGCGGTGAAGGCCGCCGCACCGCCCTGGTCGCAGACCGCGAAGGCGAGCGGGCTGCCCGGGACGGACCGACTCAGCGCCAGCGAGGACGGCGCGCCTGGCCGGACGTCCGGGGTGTCGAAGGCCAGGATCAGCAGGTCGGCGGGCTCGCCCTCGGCGAGCGCCTCGCGCAGCACTCCGGCGGCCAGTTCCTCGTAGGAGTGGCCGACGCCCGCGCCCAGCAGGTCCTCGCGCAGCGGCAGGCCGTAGGGGCGGACGAGGTCGGAGACGAAGACCCGAAGGTCCGGGTCGAGCGAGGTCTCCGAGCGGCCGTCGAACCGGCGGGCCAGCGCCCGGGTGATCCGCAGGCCGGTGGGGCCGGGGGCCACCCGGTCAGTCCTCGGGGATGACGTGCCCGGCGACGTAGTCGGCCAGCCTGGTGACCGACCGCAGGTCGTCCTCGGTGATCTGCTCGACGTCCACCTGGATGTCGAGCGACTCCTCCAACTCCAGGATCAGCTCGATGGTGCCGGCCGAGGTGAGGCCGAGATCGTCGAAGAGGCAGGCGTCCTGCGGGATCTCGGGCAGTTCGCGCTTGAGGACGCGCGGCAGGAGCTCGCCGATGCCGTGCAGGATGCGCTCGCGCAGCTCGGGGTCGGTGGTCTGGACCGCGGGTTCTGACATGGGTGTCCCGTCCCGTCGTACGTGGGATGTGTGATCCGGGGCTTGCGGGCGCCCCGGGGCTCTGGGGTGGTGTCGTGGTGCGGTGTGAGGTGGCGCGGGAATCCGGCGTCGCCGTACGGACGGCGGCCGCCGGCGGATTCGACGGAGTCGGCGGGCCGTCAGTACCGCATCGCCATCGCGGAGAAGGTGGCTCCGACACCGGCGGCGGCGATCAGGTAGTGGTCGCCGCGGCGGAGCAGCCCCCGCGTGGTGGCGGTGTGGAGATTGATGAGGCCGTCCGAGGCGAAACTGTGCCCGACCGACCGCACGTTGTCCAGCACGACTTTCTCGATCGGATAGCCGATCCGGCGCGCGATCATCCGCCAGGACGCCTGGTTGACGTTGTGCGGCAGGATCGCTGCCAGGTCACGGAGGTCCAGACCGGCCTGGTCCAGGGCGGCCTCGATCGCCTCCACCATCACGTTCGGGTACTCGCGCTGGTAGCGGGCGAGCAGGTCGGGGTCCTCGGCCAGCCGACCGTCGAACTCCGGGCGCTGGCGCACCACGAAGGAGAGCATCCGGTGGCGCTCGCCGCCGGCGCTGACCAGGCAGGCGGCCGCGCCCTCGGCGAAGATACCGGTCTCGGGCACCACCTGGGCGTCCTTGGTGAAGGTCTTCTCACCGGTCAGCACCAGCGCGAGCGCCGAGGGGTCGGGTTCGGCCGCGAGCAGCCGGCCGGCCAGGTCGATGGCCAGCAGGCCCACCGCGCACGCGTGGTGGGTCACCGTGAAGGCGCTGGCGTGCGCCAGCCCACGGGCGTCGAGCAGGTCGTGCAGCGGGTTGAGCGGGTGGGGCACCGCCACCGGCATGCTGCGGGCGTGGATCACGAAGCGGATGTCGTGTTCGCGTCCGCGCAGCTCCGCCAGGTTGTCCAGGGCGGCGTCGAGCAGGTCGGGCAGCGTCCCGGCCGGATCCAGACGCAGCTGGTCCAGGCCGTGGAAGCGGCGGAAGAGACGGATTTGACGTGGGGTCAGGCCGATGCGCTCGCCCGCCGCCTCGATGGGAACGGCGTGCGGGGGGAGGTGAACGGCCACTGCCTCCAGTGCGGTCACGCGGGCTAGTATTCCGACGCCCGCCGGGTCGCACAAGTGATCTCGGGCCCCCTCCGTCGCCGCCGTTCCCCGGATTCCGGCCAACTGCCCTCCGGTGCGGCGGCGTTCACCCCCGTGCCGTCGAGCAGGTGGGAGATCTCTCATGCCCAACCCTGAACCCCCTTACCCCGGAGCTCCGTTGAACCCGGAGCTGGTGGCCCTGCTGGTCGAGGTGGCCGGCGCGCCGCCCGGCTGGGCGCGTCACGTCACCCCGGACGCCAGGCTGGACGGCGACCTGCTGTTGGACGAGGACGAACTCGCCGAACTGGCCGGGCGGCTGAGCGAGCGCTTCGGCCCGGAGGCCGACCTGGCCGCGCTGCGCGCCGGGCTGGACCTGGCCGCCCTGGAGGCCCTGACCGTCGCCGACGTGCAGCGGCTGCTCCCCGAGGAGGGCCCGCGATGACCCGGTTCCTGCTGGTGATGCCGCCGTTGACCGGCCACGTCAATCCGGCCGCCGGCATCGCTGCCGAACTGACCGCGCGCGGCCATCAGGTCGCCTGGACCGGCACCGAATCGGTGCTGCGCCCGCTGCTCGACCCCCAGGCCCGGGTGCTCGGCACCGGCACCCGGGCGTTCCGGGCCCAGGGCGGACACGGGCTGGCCGCGCTGCGCTCGCTCTGGGAGGGCTTCATCGTCCCGTACGCACGCTTCACCCTGAAGCCGCTGGACGCGGTGGTGCGGGAGTGGCGTCCGGACGTACTGCTGGTCGACCAGCACACCCCGGCGGGCGCGCTGGTCGCGCACCGACACGGCCTGCCGTGGGCCTCCTTCGCGCCCGGGGCGATGGAACTGGGGCGCCCCTACCGGGCGTTGCCGCAGGTCGAAGCCTGGATGACCGGGCTGCTGCGGGGGCTGTGGGAGCGTGCGAGGCTGCCCTCCGAGGAGTATCTGGACCCGCGCTCCTCCCCCGCCCTGGTGCTGGCGACCACCGGTCAGGCGCTCACCGGCTCGGCCCCGCCGCCGGAGCACGCACTGGTCGGGCCGGTGATCTCGGCGCGGCCGCACGATCCGGACTTCCCGTGGGAGCGGCTGCTGCCCGGCCGGCGGCGGGTGCTGGTCACCATGGGCACGCTGGCCGGCGAGCTGGGCGCGGACTTCCTCGCCCGGTCCGTCCGGGCGCTGGAGCTGTGCGGCGACGAGGTGCAGCCGGTGTTCGCCGCGCCGCGCGAGCTGCTGCCCGAACTCCCCTTCCGGGCCGTGGCAGTGGGCCGGGCTCCGGTGCTGGAGCTGATGGCGCGCGGCGAGCTGGACGCGGTGCTCTGCCACGGCGGGATGAACACCGTGGGCGAGGCGCTGGCGCACGGCCTGCCGCTGGTCACCGCGCCGATCCGGCACGACCAGCCCATCGTGGCCGGCCAGGTGGCGGCGACGGGCGCCGGGCTGCGGGTGCCGTTCGCGCGCGTCACTCCGGCGCGGCTGGCGGACGCGCTGCTGGCCGTCCTCGACTCGACGGACCACCGCGAGCGGGCGGTA
Organism: Kitasatospora sp. NPDC005856; assembly: GCF_040629945.1. NCBI lineage: Bacteria > Bacillati > Actinomycetota > Actinomycetes > Kitasatosporales > Streptomycetaceae > Kitasatospora > Kitasatospora sp. NPDC005856. Next base: position 101,048 of record NZ_JBEXWT010000007.1, read on the forward strand.
CGGGTCGGGAGCCAACTGCTGGCCGGGGGTGGTGCGGCGGCCGCGGCGGACCGACTGGAGGCGCTCGGCCGAGCGGCCCCCGACCGGCCTCGACCCGTGCCGGCCCCCGGATCGCCCTCCCCTTAGCAGACCGGCGAAGCGCACGTCCATTGGTCTAGGCCATTGTTTCCGGGGCGGGGTTCGCCCTAGGGTGTCGCAGCGGCACCGCCCTCCGCAGGTGCCGGGCCCCGCCTTTCCAGGTGCCGTGGCAGCCCATCCCCGCACGGGAGTTCCGGTTGATCGAGACCGCGGGACTGCGCAAGTCCTACCGCAAGAAGACCTCCCGCCGCAGCGGCGGGAGCACCACCGTCGACGCCGTCCGCGGCATCGACCTGTCGGTCGCCGCCGGCGAGATCTACGGCTTCCTCGGCCCCAACGGCGCCGGGAAGACCACCACCCTGCGCATGCTGGCCACCCTGATCCGCCCGGACGGCGGCCGGGCCGTCATCGCCGGGGCCGACCTCTTCACCGACCCCGCCGGGGTCCGCCGCCGGATCGGCTACGTCGCCCAGGGCGGCGGCACCACCGACCACGTCAGCGGCCGCGAGGAACTGGTGCTCCAGGCCCGGATGTACGGCGCGGCCAAGGCGCAGGCCGTCCAGGCCGCCGCGGACGCGCTCAAGGCCTTCGACCTGACCGACTTCGGCGACCGCCCGTGCGCCACCTACTCCGGCGGTCAGCGCCGCCGGGTGGACATCGCGCTCGGAGTGATCCACCAGCCCCGGGTGCTGTTCCTGGACGAGCCCACGGTCGGGCTGGACCCGGCCAGCCGGGCGCACGTCTGGGAGGAGATCCGCCGGCTGCGCACCGGGGGCATGACGGTGGTCGTCACCACCCACTACCTGGACGAGGCCGACGCGCTCTGCGACCGGGTCGCCATCGTCGACCACGGCGAGGTGGTGGCCGAGGGCACCCCCGAGGCGCTCAAGCGCGAGATCTCCGGCGACGTCGTCCTGGTCGGGCTGGACGCCGGGGAGGCGGCCTTCGAGCGGGCGGCCGCGGTGCTGCGCCCGCAACCGTACCTGCACCGGCTGGAGCGGAACGGCGACGAGGGGCTGCGGCTGTACCTGGAGGACGGCGCCGCCGCCATCCCGCAGCTGCTGCGCGCCCTGGACGCGGCGGGCGTGACGCCCGGCACCGTACAGCTCCAACGGCCCAGCCTGGACGACGTGTTCCTGGCCCGCACCGGCCGCTCGCTGCAGCAGTCCTGACCCCGTACCGCCCGGACCCGCACAACCCCCTGGGGAGACCGTGAAGCTCGCCCGCGACACCTGGCTGGTCTTCCAGCGCCAGCTGCTGCTGATGATCCGCACCCCGGTCTGGATCGCCGTCGGCATCATCCAGCCCGTGTTCTACCTCCTGCTGTTCGCCCCGCTGCTGAAGAAGGTGCTCGCCCCGGAGGGCGCCAACAGCTACGCCGACGCCTACCAGGTGTACGTGCCGGGCCTGTTGGCGGTCCTGTGCATCTTCGGCGGGCTGTTCACCGGCTTCACCCTGCTCGGCGAGCTCAGGGCCGGCATCATCGAGCGCTCCCGGGTGACCCCGGTGAGCCGGCTGGCGCTGCTGCTCGGGCGGGCGCTGCGGGAGATGGTGGCGCTGCTGGTGCAGGCCGTCCTGATCACCCTGATCGCGCTGCCGTTCGGGCTGCGGGTGAACCCGCTGAACCTGCTGCTCGCCTACCTGCTGCTGGGCCTGCTGGCGCTGATGACCTCGGCGATCTCCTTCGGCATCGCGCTGATGGTGCCGACCGACGCGGCGATGTCGCCGGTGGTCAACACCATCGCGCAGCCGATCGCGCTGCTGTCGGGGGTGCTGCTGCCGCTCACGCTGGCGCCAGGGTGGCTGCAGGAAGCGGCCAGGTGGAACCCCTTCTACTGGGCCGTGGAGGGCATGCGCGCGCTGTTCTCCGGGCACGCCGGGGACAGCGTGGTCTGGCAGGGGCTGCTGGTGGTCGTCGTGATGACCGTCCTGGCGGTCTACTGGTCGGCCCGACTGTTCTCCACCCGGGTGCGCTGACCGACACCCGCCGACCGACACCCGCCAGAGGGGCCCGGTGAGCCGGGCCCCTCTGGCGTTGCGCACCGCCCGTGGCGTACCGGGGCCCGCCCGCGTGACCTCGGGCCGTCACACGGGCCGCCGGCTTCGCCACGCCCCCGGCAGGCGGGTGGTGGCCCGGTAGAGGACGGTCACGCGTCCGGGCGCGGATCGGCCGGGGAGGCGTGCGGGGCGTCCGAGCAGGGCTTCATCGCAGTGCCTCACGGAGACACTCCGCCGCGAAGGCCTGGGCCTCGGCGGCGGCGTCCAGGGTGCCGGTCATGGCGAAGAAGCCGTGCGGCATGCCCCGGTAGCGGCGCAGCTCCACCGGGACCCCGGCGGCGCGCAGTGCCTCGGCGTACTGCTCGCCCTCGTCCCGCAGCGGGTCGTACTCGGCCGTCAGGACGGTCGCGGGCGGCAGACCGGCCAGGGTGACGGCGCGCAGCGGGGAGGCGTACGGGCTGGCGCCGTCGTCCTCGTCGGCCAGGTAGTGGCCCCAGTACCAGGCCACCGAGCGGCGGTTGAACAGCGCCGGGTCGTCGTGGGCGCGCAGCGAGGGGGTGTCGGCGCCGTGGTCGGTGTTGGGGTAGACCAGCAGCTGGTGACGCAGGGCGGGGCCGCCGTCGGCGCGCAGCAGCAGGGTGAGCGCGGCGGCCAGGTTGCCGCCGGCGCTGTCGCCGCCGACCGCCAGCCGGTCCGGGTCGATGCCGAACTCATCCGCCCGGAGGACGAGTTGCAGCAGGGCGGCGCGACAGTCGTGCAGCGCCGCGGGGAAGGGGTGTTCGGGGGCGAGCCGGTAGCCGACGGAGGCGGTGACGCAGCCGATGGCGTTGGTGAGCCGGCGGCAGATCGCGTCACTGGTGTCGGGCGAGCCGAGCGTCCAGCCGCCGCCGAACAGGTAGAGCAGGGCGGGCAGTCGGCGGCCGGGCGGCTCGGGGCGGTAGAGCCGCAGCGCGAGTTCGCCGCCGGGACCGGGGATGCGGTGCTCCTCCACGGCGGCGACCGGTTCGGGCGTGCCGGCCGCCGCGCGGATGTCCGCGAGGTCGGCGGCCCGGGCCTCGGCGAGGGTGAGGGTGTAGAGCGGCGGGGTACCGCTGTCGGCACGGCGGGCGCGCAGCGCCTCGGCCTGGGGGTGCAGGGGCATGGGCGGATCCGTTCGGTGCGGAGGGCTCAGCGGTCTGCCTCGACGTAGACGGTCTCGTCGGTGCGGAAGGCCGTGTCGAGGTCGGCGACGTCCGGCCGGATGCCCTGCCGGTAGGCGCACGGACGAATCCTCTCGGGGGCGAAGCCGGCCTGGGTGAGGACATGCCGCAGTTCGTCCAGATCGTAGATCCACTGGTGCCCGAAGTACCGGAAGATCTGGTTCACCAGGAAGGCCGGGCGGGCGGGCATCGGCGGGCCGAAGCCGAGGGTGGTCAGCCGGCGCCGGTGCTTGGCGAGGAAGCCGTCGCCGGTGGCGTAGCCGACCAGGTAGCGGGCGAGGTCGGGCGTGGTCAGGCGCAGGACGCCGCCGGGGCGCAGCACCCGGCGGGCCTCGCGCAGCCAGCCGATGGCGACGGGCATGGTGACGTGCTCGATCAGGTGCTCGGCGTACACCCAGTCGACGCTGGCATCGGCGAAGGGCAGCGGTTCGGCGATGTCCAGCCGGGTGAACCAGCGGTCGCCGTCGACCCGGTAGAGGGTGCCGGGCCCGGTGGCGGTGGCGGGCCCGGTGGCGGTGTCGGGGCTGCGCAGGGTGGCGAGGTCGGTCCCGAGCCCCTCCGGGTGAGCGGTCCGGAAGGCGGCGAACTCGATTCCGGTGATGCCGAGTTCGCGCAGGCCCGCGTGGTCGCGCGGCAGCCCGCCCGGGTGCGCTTCGAGCGTCTCGCAGGTGGCGACCTGTTCGCTGAAGGCGTCCAGCCGGGGGGCCAGCCCGTCCGGGTCGTCCCAGTCCCAGCCCGGGAATCGCTCGCTCTGCTCGGTCATGGTGTCGGAACCTCCTGGTGGGAGAACGCGGTTCGGGTGCGGCGCGGTTCAACGGCCGCGCGGGTGCGGCCCGGTTCAACAGCCGCGCGGGTGCGGCGCGGTTCAACGGCCGCGCGGGTGCGGCCCGGTCGACGACCGGGGCGCCACCGGGTCGACGGCCGCGGGTGCGGCGTCAGCCGGCCGGGCAGGGCCAGGGCGCGAGGACCGTGCGGTCCAGGTCGGCGAGCCGGGGGCGGCCCAACAGGGCCATGGTGTGCTCCAGTTCCTCGCGCAGCAGGTCGAGCACCCGGTGCACCCCGGCCTCGCCGTCGGCGGCCAGGCCCCAGAGCGCGGGGCGGCCGATCAGGACGGTGCGGGCCCCGAGGGCGAGGGCGATCGCGATGTCGGTGCCGCTGCGCACGCCGCCGTCGAGCAGCACCGGCAGTTCGGCGGGCACGGCCTCGACCACTTCCGGGAGTGCCGCCAGGGACGGTATCGCCCCGTCGAGTTGGCGGCCGCCGTGGTTGGAGACCAGCAGGCCGTCGACGCCGTGCTCGACGGCCAGCCGGGCGTCCTCGGCGGTGAGGATGCCCTTGAGGACCAGCGGCAGCCGGGTGCGTTCGCGCAGCCAGGCCAGATCGGTCCAGCTCAGGGTGGGGTCGAACTGCTCGCGGGCGTGCTCGGCGATACCCGAACTTCCGCCGGTGGCGCGGTGGCTGGCGGACATCAGGGACTGGTCCAGATTGACCGCGCGGACTGCGGGCGGGATGGCGAAGCCGTTGCGCAGGTCGCGCAGCCGGCGGCCGATCCTGGGGGCGTCCACGGTCAGCACCAGCGCGCGGTAGCCGGCCGCCTCGGCGCGTTCCACCAGGGCGGCCAGGACGGCGCGTTCGCGCAGCCAGTACAGCTGGAGCCAGAGCGGGCCGGTGGCGGCCGCGGCGATCTCCTCCAGGGTCCGGCTGGCGAACATCCCGGCGACCAGCAGGGCGCCGGCCCGACCGGCGGCGCGCGCGGTGGCGGTCTCGCCCTCCGGGTCGACCAGCCGGTGGTAGGCCATCGGGGCGATCCCGAGCGGGATGCTCAGCGGCGCGCCGAGCAGGGTCAGCGCGGGGTCGCAGGCGGAGACGTCGACCAGGGTGCGCGGGCGCAGCGCATGGCGTGCGAACATCTCCCGGTTGGCCGCCAGGGTGCGTTCGGCATCACTGCCTCCTTCGATGAAGTCCCATATTTCCGGTGGGAGTCGGGTGCGCGCCGCGCGCTCGATCCCGGCCGGCGTGAGAGCTCCCACGGGCATTCCTCGTTCCAGGACGGCCACGCGCGGGCCGGTCCCGGTTGGGCAGCGTAGGAGCAACAACCACATTGGTATAGACCTTGATTTGACCAAACGTCTGTGCCATGGTCTGGCCACGGAATCGGCCGTTTGGATTTGTTAACGGCGTTCATGTCAAATCCCCTCACTTGTGTGGAGCCGCGTTGACCGGCTTTTCCCCCTCCGTACTTCCGGCCGCCTTCCCGCCGCACTCCGACGCCCCGGACTCCTGGGTCGACCGGTTGCTGCTGGCCGGCCCCGGCGACGAGGAGTGCCTGCACCTCGGCGCACCGCTCGACCGGGACGCCCTGCGCGCCCTGGTCGCGGAGCAGTCCGACCGGCTGGCAGCCGCCGGGCTCGGCCCCGGCGGGACGGCGGCGCTGCGACTGCCGCCCTCGGTGGCGTTCGTCGCGACGCTGCTGGCGTGCTGGCGTCTCGGCGCCCAGGTCGCCCTGCTCGACCACCGGTTGACCGACCACGAGGTCGACGCGGCGGTGACGCGGCTGGCCCCGCAGGTGCTGGTAGGCTCCGCCCATCGCTCCGTGGCGACCCTGCGCGGCTTCTCCGAAGTCGAGCCGGTGGCCGTTCCGTTGGCGGACGGACTCCCGGCCCGCACCGGGCACGCGCTGATCCAGCTCAGCTCCGGATCCACCGGTCCGGCCAAGGTCATCGCCCGCACCGCGGCCGACCTGCTGCGCGAACTCGACTGCTACCGCAGGCTGGTGGAGTTCCCCGGCGAGGGCGAGCGGGTCGTCCTGCTCTCCTCGGTGGTGCACGTGCTGGGCCTGGTCGGCGGGCTGCTCAACAGCCTGCACGCCCGGGCCGCGCTCACCGTTCCGGAGCGGATGACGGCGGCGGGCATCCTCGCCGAGGTCGCCGCGAGCGACCGGCCGACCACCGTGATCGGAGTGCCCTTCCACGCCGAGCTGCTGGCGGGGACGGTCGCTCCCCCGCCACTGCCCCGGCTGCGGCGGATGGTCGTGGCGGGGGAACTCGTCCGCCCGGGGCTGCCCGCGCTGTTCACCGAGCGCTACGGCGTCCCGCTCGGCACCATGTACGGCATGACCGAGACCGGGGTGATCGCCACCGACCTCCCCGGTACGCTCCACCCCGCCAAGCAGCCCGTGCACGGCATGGAACTCCGCCTGGTGAAGGGCGAGTTGCAGATCGGCACGGCGTCCTCCCCGTACCCCGGGCTGGACGATCCGACCCGCTGGTCGGACGGCTGGCTGCACACCCGGGACGCCGCCGAACTGACCGCCGACGGCCTGGTCACCGTACTCGGCCGACTGGACTCCCAGGTGTCGATCGGCGGCCTGAAGGTCGACCTCACCGAGATCGAGCAGACGCTCACCGCGCTGCCCGAGGTCCGCGAGGCCGTGGTGGTCTTCGACGGCGGCGCGATCGAGGCCTACCTCGCCACCGAACCCGACACCGACCTCGCCACCGTCCAGGACGGGTTGGCCCGCCGTCTGGCCGCCTACAAGCGGCCGCGCCGGCTCGCCCGACTGGACCGGCTCCCCCGCACCGCCACCGGAAAGCTGCTGCGCGACCCGGCCGTCCTGCGCGAGGCCGCGGCCACCGGCCGACCGGCCTCCGGCTGACCGCGTTCCACCGGCAGGACGCACCCGGCCGCGCCCGATCCCTTCGCACCACCACCCCGACAAGGAGCCCACCACCATGCAGGACCGCATCCGCGCCTTCGTCCTGGCAGCACTCGCCGAGATGCAGTACGACGTCTCCGAGGTCACCGGGGACACCGACCTCGGCCCGGCCGGACTGGACCTCGAATCGCTCGCGCTCGCCGACCTCTCGGTCCAGGTCGAGGACGAGTTCGGGATCAAGTTCGACCTGGACGAGATGGAGACCACCGCGCTGATGACGCTGGACGAGTTCACCGCCGACGTCACCCGCCGGATCGACGCCCTCGCCGCCGCCTCCGGCAGCGCCGCGTGAGCGCCTCCCCGCCCCCCGTCGCCCTGCCGGACCGGGCCGAGGTCCTGACCATGCTGGCGGCGTTCGGGCAGCGCGCCGTCGACGCCGTCCCCGAGGACCTCGGTTCGCTCGAACTCACCTGGCTCGTCGCCGAGTTCGAGCAGCGCTACGGACTCCAGCTGGACCTGGACGACGACCGCTTCGGCGCGGTGAGCACCGTCGACGACGCCACCGAACTGCTGCGCGAGGCCGTCCTCGCCGACCGCGCGGGCGCGCGGCCGTGATCCCCGCCGGTACGGGATCCGGACCGCCGGGCCGCGCGGCCGGCCACCCGGTGGTCACCGGTGTCGGGGTGCTCAGCGCCGCCGGGCGAGGGCTTGCCGCGCTGACCGAGGCCGCCACCCACGGGCAGGCCCTGTTCGGCCCGGTCACCCGCTTCGACGTGAGCGCCCGCCGCACCACCCGGGCCGCGCTTCTCCCCGACACCGTGCCGCTGGCCGGCACCTTCCCGCTGGCCGGGGCCGTGCTCGACGCGATCGGCCAGGCCTGCCGACAGGCCGGGCTGACCGCCGCCGAGGGCGCCGGACTGCCGGTGCTGCTCGCGCTGCACAGCGACGAACGCACCCGCGCGACCGCTGCCGCGGTGGCCGCCGGGGTCCGTACCGCCTGGGGCGCGCCGGGCGTCACCCGGGTGTACACCAACGCCTGCGTGGCCGCCGCGACCGCCGTCGCCGACGCGGGCGCCCTGGTGGCGGCCGGACGGCACGAGCGGGTCCTGGTCGCAGCCGGGCACCTGGTCGAACCGGGTGTCTTCGCGGTCTTCGACGCCGGACGGGCACTGGCCCGGGACGGCGAGGCGCGCCCGTTCAGTGCCGGCCGCACCGGCACCCTGCTCGCCGACGCGGCCGCCGCCGTCCTGGTCGAGTCCGCCCCGGCCGCCGAACGGCGCGGCGCGCGCTCCCTCGCCCGGCTGGCCGGCTGGGGCCGGGCCGGGGACGCCCACCACGTCTGCCGCCCGGAACCGGAGGGCGGCGGGGTCGTCCGGGCGATCGGGGCCGCGCTCAGCCGCGCGGCGATCGACCCGGCCGAGGTCGGCTACGTCAACGCCAACGGCACCGGTTCCACGCTCGCCGACCGGGCCGAGGCTCGCGCCCTGCGGCGGGTGTTCGGCCCGCATACCGACCGCCTGCCGGTCAGCTCCGGCAAATCCGTGCACGGGCACGCCCTGGAGGCCTCGGCGCTGCTCGAACTCGCGGCCACCATCGGCGCGTTGGACATCGGAATGCTCCCGGTCAACGCCGGCTGGCTCGGCCCGGACCCGGACCTCGCGCTCGACCTCGTCCTGGACGGCCCGCGCGCCGCCCGCCCCCCGTACGCCCTCAGCCTCAACTCCGCCTTCGGTGGCGCCAACACCGCGCTGCTGCTGGCCCCGGGATGACAGCCACCACCATGACCACCCCTGCCGACCACTCCCACGGACTGCGGATCCTCGCCGAGGCCCGCCGACCCGCGCCCGGCCTGGACGAGCCCCCGCCACCGCTGCCCGGCTTCGCCGCCTCCGGCTTCAACCCGCTGGTCGCCGACACCGCCGAGCGCTGCCTGCGCGCCCACTACGGCGAGCCGCCCACACCCGGGCGCACCGCCCTGCTGCTCGCCAGCGCGAGCGGCGACCTCGAAACCGCGCGGGCCATCGAGCGCGGCGCCGAACCCGGACAGCGGACCGGCCCGCTGCTGTTCTTCCAGTCCAACCCCAACGCCGTCCTCGGGCACATCGCGGCGCGCTGGGGCCTGACCGGCCCCATCACGGCGATCTGCCCGGCCGAGGCCGCACCCGGCCGCGTCCCGCCGGAGGCGTTCGAACTCGCCGCGCTGCTGCTGGAGGACGGCGACGCCGACCTGGTGCTGGCCGTGGCCGTCGAGCAGACACCCGACGGAGACCAGGCCGCCGCCGTCCTGCTCGCCGGGCCGGACGCGGGCCCCGGCCCCGTTGAACCCACCGCCCACCGCCGGCCGTAGCAACCATCGAGGCCCGGCGCCTGAAGCAGCCGCACACCCGGCACACCAGCGCCCCGCCCGCACCCGCCTCGTCCCGACATCCGCCGCCGGCCGCCGCCAGAGCCGGCCGAGCGGCCGCCCGCACCCGCCGCCCGCGCGGCCGACCCCGCCACCCGATCAGCCGCCCGGGCCGTCCACCGGCCCCGAGGGAGGGATCCACCCCCGTGACCATCCGCAGCCTCCGCACCCAGCTCGCGGACGACCCCGACGTGGGCGCCGGCAACGTCCTGACCGCCCGGATCGCGCTCGGGCTCGACCTGGACGTGCCGCTGCTCAGCTTCGACACCCCGGTGGACGACCACCCCGCCTGGCAGCCGTTCACCCTGCGCGAGCTGGACCGCGCCGTCCGGGCCCGCGCCGCCGCCCTGCACGGACTGGGCGTCACCCGGCGCGACCCCGTCGTGGTCTACGCGAGCGACGCCGCCGACCACGTGCTCACCTTCCTCGCCCTGGCCCGGCTCGGCGCCGTCCCCGCACTGCTCAACCCCAACCTGGACGGCGAGCGCGCCGCCCGCTACATCGCCCGACTCGGCGCGGCGGGCGTCCTCGCCGACCCCGCCCACCTGGCCGCACTGGCCGGACACGAGCCCGGCGCGCCGCTGCTGCCGGAGATCGCCTCCCTCGGGGCAGGTGACCCGGACGCCGCTCCCGAGCCGTACCGGCACTGGTCCGGCGACCCGGTGGCGATCACCCACTCCTCCGGCACCACCGGAATGCCCAAGGCCGTCGTCCACTCGCACGCGAGCCTGTACGCCGCGATCCGCCACCGGCTGCGGCTGCCCCGCCCGCAGGGCCAGGACCGGATGCTCAGCGCGCTGCCCGCCCCGCACGCCGCCACCCTCATCGCCCTCAACCTCGCGCTCAGCTCGCACACCGAACTCGCCCTGCTCTCCCGGCAGTCCGGCGACGGCGTCCTGGCGGCGATCGAACGGTGGCGGCCCACCGGGGTGATCGGCTTCGCCGCCACCTGGGCCGACCTCGCCCGGCACGACCTCACCGCCCGCGACCTGACCTCCGTCGCGCTCTGGTGGAACACCGGGGACTGCGCCCACGAGGTGCACATCCGCCGCCTGATCGCCACCGGCAGCCGGGAGACCGTCACCCGGGCCGGCCGCACCCGGCTGCCCGGTTCGCAGTTCGTGGACGGCCTCGGCTCCACCGAGATGGGCCACTCGCACTTCTTCATCACCCACGGCCCCGGCACCGAGCGCTACGGCCGCTGCGTCGGCCGCCCGCACACCTTCGTCGACTGCGAGGTGGTCGGCCCGGACGGCGAGCCGCTGGGCCCCGGCGAAGTCGGCGAACTCGCCACCGCCTCACCCACTTTGGCGCTCGGCTACTGGAACGACTCGGCCACCACCTTCCGTACCCGGCTGCGCGGCCGCTTCCTCACCGGGGACCTGATGTACCGGGACGAGGAGGGTTACTACTACCACGTGGACCGGGCCGTCGACTCGGTGGAACTCGGCGGCGGCAAGCGGCTGTTCACCGCGATGTCGGAGGAGCGGGTGCTGGCCGCCTGCCCGGACGTACTGGACTGCACGGTGGTCGCGGTACGGGACGGCGAGCGCGTGGTCACCGACGTCCTGCTGCTCCTCGCCGCGGACGCCGACGGGACCGCGGACCGCACCGAGGCGGTGGTCGCCGCCCTGGACGAGGCCGCCGCCGCGACCGTCCGCAAGGTGCTGGTGGTCTCCCCCGACGACATCCCGCTCGGCCCGACCGGCAAGGTCCGCAAGGTCCTGCTGCGGGAAACCCACCTCGCGGCGGTGGGCGCATGAGTGAGCGGAGCGAGGTTCGCGCGCGGCCCGGTGCCGTCGTCACCGGCATCGGCCTGGTCTCCCCGCTCGGCCGCAAGCCGACCGAGGTGTTCGAGGCGCTGGCCGCCGGCCGCTCCGGCCTGCGGGCCGTCCCCGAGGGACACCCCGCGCACGGCTGGCTGCCCGCCGCCGGGATCGCCCCCGCCGTGGACGGCCGGGAGGTGCTGCCACCGACCGAGACCCGCTGCGTGGACCGCTTCGTGCTGCTCGCCCTGGCCGCCGCCGACGACGCGCTCGCCGACGCCGGCCTGACCGTCGGCCGGGACTGCGACCCGCACCGCACCGCCGTGGTCCTGGCCACCGGCGGCGGCGGACTGGAGACGTTCGAGCAGCAGTCGCACCGCCGGCTGGAGCGCGGCCGACCCGGCGTCAGCCCGTACCTGCTGCCGGGGATGCTCTCCAACATGGCCGCCGCCCGGATCGCCATCAAGCACGGCATCCGGGGCTACAGCTCCGCCGTGGTGACGGCCTGCGCGGCCGGCGCCCAGGCGATCGCCGAGGGGCTGCGACTGATCCGGGCCGGCGACGCCGACGTGGTGGTGTGCGGCGGCACCGAGTCCTCGCTGCACCCCACCATCGCCGCCGCCTTCACCAACGCCCGTGCGCTGGCTCAGGGGTGGGAGGAACCGGAGGAGGCCAGCCGGCCCTTCGACGCCCGCCGCAACGGCTTCGTGCTGGGCGAGGGCAGCGCCGTCCTGGTCCTGGAGCGCACCGAGCACGCCGAGGCGCGCGGTGCCGCCGGGTACGCGGACGTCCTCGGCTGGGGCGCCTCCACCGACGCCCACCACCCGACCATGCCCCGCCCCGACGGCACCGGCGCCGCCGACGCGATGCGCGCGGCACTCGCCAACGCGGGCCTGGCCCCGGAGGACGTCGACTACGTGAACGCCCACGGCACCGGCACCAGGCTCGGTGACGTGGCCGAGACCGCCGCGCTGCACGCCGTCTTCGGCGCCCACCCGCCCGCGGTCAGCTCCACCAAGGGCTCCACCGGCCATCTCCTGGGCGCCGCGGGTGCCTTGGAGGCGGCGGTGACCGCCCTGGCGGTGGCACGGGGGACCCTGCCACCGACCCTCAACCTGACCGACCCCGACCCCGCCTGCGACCTGGACCACGTCCGGGGCGCCGCCCGATCCGCCCCGGTGCGCGCCGCGCTGAGCAACGCCTTCGCCTTCGGCGGCCACAACCTCAGCCTGATCCTCGGCCCGGCCTCCACCCGGGCCGCCCGCTAGCGGTCGCCACCGGCCGTCGGCCGGGTGCCGTCATCAGAGTGCCGTCGAGCGCCGCCGGCCGAGTGCCGCCGACCGAGTGCCGTCACCCGACGGAGATCACCCGCCGCCCACCGCCGCGCGGCGACAGCGCGCCGATCCCGATCCACCATTCCCTCCGGGGGGAGATCCCGTTGTCCATCCAGACCATCGCCCACGTCGAGTTCCACTGCGCGGACGCCGACAAGACCGCGGCCGGACTCCGCGCCGACTACGGCTTCACCGTCGACGCCCCCACCACCGCGCCGGACGGCGCCCGCACCGTCGGGCTGCGCCAGGGCACCATCCGGCTCCGGCTGAGCTCCGCGCCCGACCCCGAGCATCCGGTGGCCGAGTACGTCGCCCGGCACGGGGACGGCGTCGCCGTCCTCGCGCTCGGCTGCGACGATCCGGCGGCCGCGCTGGAGCAGGCCGAGCGCCACGGCGCCCGGGTGCTCGACAGGGCCGGCGCCCTGATCGGGGGCTTCGGCGACACCGCGCTGCGCCTGGTGCCGCTGCCGGGTGCCGAGCCCACCCCGGAGTCCCGCCTGCTGGACGACCTCGACCACGTCGCGATCTGCCTGCCGGCCGGCACGCTCGCGGACGCCGTGCGGTTCTGCGAGACGGCGCTGGGCTTCCGCACGATCTTCGAGGAGTACATCGAGGTCGGCGAGCAGGCGATGGACTCCAAGGTGGTGCAGAGCGCCTCCGGCGGGGTCACCTTCACCCTGATCGAGCCCGACACCGCCCGCCGCCCCGGCCAGATCGACGAGTTCCTCGCCGCACACGGCGGAGCCGGCGTCCAGCACCTCGCCTTCGGAACCCGCGACATCGCCCGCGCCGTCCGGACCGCCCGCGAGCGCGGCGTGGAGTTCCTGAGCACCCCGGACGCCTACTTCGACGCCCTGACCGGGCGCTTCGGCGAGACGGCCATCCCGGTGGCCACCCTGCGCGAGCTGCACGTCCTGGTCGACCAGGACCACGGCGGCCAGCTGTTCCAGATCTTCGCCCGTTCGGCACACCCCCGGCGCACCTATTTCCTCGAACTGATCGAGCGGCAGGGAGCGGGTACCTTCGGCACCGCGAACATCAAGGCCCTCTACGAGGCCGTCGAACGGCACGGCCCCGCACATCCGAAGGAGGCCCGCCCGATGGCCGCAGCCCCCGAGTTCCGGCTCACCGAGGCCGAGCGCGCCCTGCTGCCCACCCCCGAAGAGGTGGAGCACTACCGCGAGCACGGCTGGTACCTCTCCCGCAGGCTCTTCAGCGACGAGGAACTGGACACCCTCCAGGCCGCCACCGAGCTGTACTACGCCGGGCACCGCGACCACGAGCTGCCCGTCCGGCCGCCCCGGCTGGCCTCCTGGCGGCCCGAGGACGGGCCGGTCCAGCGGCACAACGACTACGTGCACCACGAGAGCGACGCGATCGGCGCGATCCTGCGCAAGCCGCTGATCGGCGCGGTGGCCGCGCTGCTCGCCGGAACCGAGGAGATCCGGATCTTCCAGTCGACGCTCATCTACAAGCCCCCGGTGCCCGAGGAGCCCAGCAACCGGGTGCCGTGGCACTTCGACAAGCACTACTGGCAGACCTGCACCTCGGACGAGATGCTCACCGCCTTCATCCCGTTCCACGACTGCCGCGAGGCGAACGGCACCATCACCATGGTCGACGGCAGCCACCGCTGGCGGGAACTGCCCTGCGGCGAGGACTCCACCCGGCACTTCGCCGACCGCGACGGCTCCGAGCTGGAGGGCATCCTGGCCGCCAACGCCGCCCACAACGGGCAGCAGGTGCTCAAGGTGCCGATGCTGATCCCGCGCGGCCACATGTCCTTCCACCACTGCCGCACCTACCACGGCAGCGGCCCCAACCTGGCCTCCTACCCGCGCCGGGCGATCTCGCTGCACCTCCAGGACGGCACCAACGAGTACCGCCGCCACGACCGGCCGGACGGCGAGCCGGTGGTGTACAACCACGACGTGCTGGTGCGCCGCACGGAGGACGGCCGGCCGGACTACGCGGACCCGCGGTTCTGCCCGGCGATCTGGCGGGGACGGCCGTGACCGCTCCCGCACGCACCACCGCCGCCGACGACGCCGGCACCTGTGCCGTTCCGTCGGGAGGCGACGGTACCCAGGCCCGCCCCGCCCCATTGGGCACCCCCGCCGAGCGCTACCGGATGCTGCGGCTGATCCGCGCCTTCGAGGAGCTGGCGCTCGGCCTGGTGAAGTCCGGCGCGATCCCCGGCGGCATCCACCCGTACATCGGGCAGGAGGCCGTCGCGGTCGGCGTCTGTTCGGCGCTCGGCCCGGGCGACCGGCTCGCCAGCACCCACCGCGGCCACGGCCACGTCCTCGCCCGGGGCACCGCGCCGCACCGGCTGCTCGCCGAACTCCTCGGGCGGGTCGACGGGTCGAACGGCGGCCGGGGCGGCTCCATGCACGCCGCCGACTTCTCCCTGGGCATCCTCGGCGCCAACGGCATGGTGGGCGCCGGCGCCCCGATCGCGGTCGGCGCCGCCTGGGCGGCGGCCCGGGCCGCCACTTCGCCCGAACGGTCGGCGGCCGGCCGGGTGATAGCCGACGGGTCCGTTGCCGCGCGGCCCGGTCCCGGCCGGACAGCGGTCGCTGTGGCCTTCTTCGGCGACGGCGCACTCAACCAGGGCGTCCTGCTGGAGTCGCTCAACCTCGCCGCGATGTGGCGCCTGCCGGTGCTGTTCGTCTGCGAGGACAACGGCTACGCCACCACACTGCCCGCCGCCACCGCCGTCGCCGGCAGCGCCACCGGCCGGGCCGCCGCCTTCGGCATCCCCGCCGAGGAGGTGGACGGGATGGACACCGAGGCCGTCCGCGCCGCCGCGCTGCGCGCCGTCGAGCGCGCCCGCACCGGCCGCGGCCCCGGGTTCCTGGCCTGCCGCACCTACCGCTACGAGGGCCACCACACCATGGAACGCCGGATGAAGCTGCGTTACCGCGCCCCGGAGGAGGTGGAGGCCTGGCGCGAGCGCGACCCGCTCCCCCGGGCAGCCGCCCTCCTCGACCCCGCGACGGTCGCCGAGCTGGACCGTTCGGTGGCCGAACAGCTGGCCGGCGCCGAGGAGTTCGCGCTCGCCTCGGAGCACCCGGACCCTGCGGGAGCGCTGGACCACCTGTACGCCGACGGGCTGCGGCCGCGGGCGGGAGCGACACCGTGACCAGGCTCTCGTACACCAAGGCGCTCAACCGGGCGCTGGCCGACGAACTCGCCGCCGATCCGGCGGTCTGCGTCTTCGGCGAGGACATCGGCGCCGGTCTGGCCGGGCCGACCCTCGGCCTGCTGGACCGCTTCGGGCCGGAGCGGATCGTCGACACCCCGCTGTCCGAACAGGCCTTCACCTCGATGGCGGTCGGCGCCGCGCTGGCCGGCCGGCGTCCGGTGCTGGAGTTCCAGATCCCGTCCCTGCTGTTCCTGGTCTTCGAGCAACTCGTGAACCAGGCCCACAAGTTCTCGCTGATGACCGGCGGCCAGGCCGCCGTCCCGCTGACCTGCCTGGTGCCCGGCTCGGGTTCCCGGGACGGCTGGGCCGGGCAGCACTCCGACCACCCGTACAGCCTGTTCGCGCACGCCGGGGTGAAGACCGTGGTGCCCGCCACCCCGACCGACGCCTACGGGCTGCTGCGCTCGGCGATCCGCGACCCGGACCCGGTCGTGGTGTTCGCGCCCGCCGCCGCGCTGCCGGTGCGCGAGACCGTCACCTGGGACGTCGCCCCCGTCCCGCTGGGCCGGGCGCGGATCCACCGGCCGGGCGCCGACGTCACCGTGGTCGCCCTCGGGCACCTGGTGCACGACGCCCTCGCGGTCGCCGAGGAACTGGCGCCGGACCTCTCGGTGGAGGTCCTCGACCCGCGCACGGTGCATCCCTTCGACTGGCAGGCGCTCGCCGACTCACTGGAACGCACCGGCCGGCTGGTCGTCCTGGACGACTCCAACCGCAGCTGCGGCTTCGGCGCCGAGGTGCTGGCCACCGCCGCCGAGGAGATGCGCCTGATCGCCCCGCCCCGCCGGATCACCCGCCCGGACGGCGCCGTACTGCCCTTCGCCCCCGCCCTGGACCGTGCCGTCCAGCCCGGCCGCGAGCAGCTGCGGCACGCGCTGGACCTCGTGATGAAGCCCCGCTGACGGCACGAAGGGCCCGTTGACCGCACGCTGACCCGTCGCTACCGTCGAGCGCCGTAGAACCCTGGACCGATTGCCCCGTACAGCCGTTGACCGTCCGAGACCAACGATCCGAGGAGTCACGTTGTCCGCAAACCGCTACCACTGGGACCGTTCGCACCCGGGGCTGACCAGCCTCCAGCAGGCCATCGACCCGCTGCGCCGCGAGGTGGTCGAGCACTCGGTATACCGCGCGCTCACCGGCATCGAGCGCGTCCGCACCTTCCTCGACAGCCACGTCTTCGCCGTCTGGGACTTCATGTCGCTGCTCAAGAGCCTCCAGCGCGACCTCACCTGCGTGGACGTGCCGTGGGTCCCGAACGGGCCGACCGCCAGCCGCCGGCTGATCAACGAGATCGTGCTGGTGGAGGAGAGCGACGAGCTCGGCGAGGGCTACACCAGCCACTTCGAGCTGTACGTGGAGGGCATGCGACAGGCCGGCGCCGACCCGCGCCCGATCGAGGAGTTCCTGGCCCTACTGGGCTCCGGCAGCGCCGTGCCGGACGCCCTGAAGAGTGCCGGAGTGCCGCAGCCGGCCCTGGACTTCACCACCACCACCTGGTCGATCGTCGAGAACGCGCCGGTGCACTGCCGGGCCGCCGCCTTCGCCTTCGGCCGCGAGGACCTGATCCCGGAGATGTTCGCCCAGGTCATCCGGATCGACGACCCCGCGGGCTCGCTCACCGTCTTCAAGGACTACCTGGCCCGTCACATCGAGGTCGACGGCGAGCAGCACACCCCGATGGCGATGCAGATGCTGATCGATCTGTGCGGCGACGACCAGGACAAGTGGGACTCCTGCGCCGAGACGGTCCGCACCGCGCTGCGCGCCCGGCTCCAGCTGTGGACCGCGATCGAGCGCTCCTTCTGAGGCCTTCCTCCGTGGCTCCGAGGTCTTCCTCCGCGACCGCTCAGATCACCTTGGGCAGCACCCCGGCCGACGCGGGCAACTGATCCCCGGCCCGACGGAAGCGGTGCAGCGCCGCCCGGCCCTCCGCCCCGCGCACCCGGGCGGCGAGCCGGGCCGGCAGCACCACGGTGGCCAGCCGACCCTCGCCGCGGAATCCCTCGACCGTCCAACTCACCCAGGGAAGCGGATAGTTGGCGGCGGGACTGAAGAGCACCGGTCGCCGCCCCTGGAAGCTCACCGCGTAGGCGCCGAAGCCGCACCAGTTGGAGAAGCTGAACCGGCGCGCGCCCGGGTCGAAGCCCAGTGGCACGCAGTCGCGCAACCGTGAGCGGCCGAGGGTCGCCAGGAACCACAGGTTGGCGCGGAGGTTGAGGTGCTCGATCGGGAACCGCTCGACCGCCGTGCGCAGCGCGCCCGCCAGCACCGCCGGGCCGTCCCCGGGCCGGTGCGGCACGTGGACCTCGCTCAGCAGGTTGCCGACCAGTGCGGGCGACAGACCCAGCCAGCGGCGCGCGTTGACCGGCACGGTCAGCATCCGCTCGGCTTCGTCCGCGTCCAACTCCCGCAGTGTGCTGAGGAGATGGGCGCACAGCACATCCCCGGAGGAGAGCCTCCGTCCGGCGGCCGCACCGAACTCCTCGAGCATCCGAGCCACTTCGGCGTCGGTGAAGGCGATCTGCACGATCCGGTTGGCCCGCGGCCCGGCCGCCACCTCGCGGGCCAGCAGCTCCGCCTCCTCCGCCGAGGGCACCCGGAAGCCGGGCCGGCCGCAGTCCTCGTCGGGGAGCACCTCGGCCAGCAATTCGTCCTGGTCGTCGACGAGTTCGGCATCCGGAAGCGGCTCGCCCTCGACCGCCGCGGACCAGATCCGCAGGAGCAGCATGAAACTGTGCAGGTCGCCGACCGCGTGGTGCCAGGAGCAGCCGAGCACCGTGCCGCCGTCGGCCGTGCCGGTGAGGCGCACGGTGAGCAGCGGGACGCCGCCGTCACGTGCGGCGGGGGCGTCCAGCGGGGCGACCAGGTCGGAACCGGGTGCCGTCACCCGGCCCATCGCCTCGGCGAGCGTGCCCTCCACGGTGTAGACCTCGAACGGGACTCCGGTGTCGTCGCAGACCGCTTCCAGGACGCCCTCGACGGTGCGCAGGCGTCCGGCAAAGACCGGCACCCGTTCC
This sequence comes from Kitasatospora sp. NPDC005856, assembly GCF_040629945.1. Lineage (NCBI taxonomy): Bacteria > Bacillati > Actinomycetota > Actinomycetes > Kitasatosporales > Streptomycetaceae > Kitasatospora > Kitasatospora sp. NPDC005856. The sequence continues at coordinate 119,710 of NZ_JBEXWT010000007.1, forward strand.
AGCGCGCGGGCCAGACCGGCGGCGAGCCGGTCGTCGTCCAGCGGGTGCTCGAAGCAGAGCACGACCGAGACGGCGAGATCGGCGAGCATGGTGTCCATCAGTCCGCAGCGCAACACCCGGCCGGTGGCCCGCCCGGTCCGGACGGTCCGGGATCTTCGCAGCTGCGGCCAGATGCTCATGGGTTCCGTTCCGAGGCACTCGACGACTTCCGGCGACGCGCGATGCGTTCCGGCGGCGGCGCGCGATCCGGCGGCAGGCGTTCCGGCCCGGCGCGCGATCCGTGGGCACGCCGAACGATAGTGGCGCCCGAAGGCAGTGGTCCAGTCCAATCTGGCGTTCCGGCAGGTCCCTCGGCCGCCGCGGCGAGGGCACCGGCGATAGAATGCGCCCGTGGGAGAGCGCCCCGGCGCACCCGCCGCATCGCCCCCCGCACTGGTCACCGACACCGAGTCGCCGCTGACCGGCCCGACCCGGGCGCACCTCGACGACCCGCCGTCGGCGCCGCGCGGGCACCGGCCCGCCCGCGCCGCCGCGGCCCCCCGTCCGGGCCGCCCCGGTGCCGCGGTCGCGCGTCCGGGCCGCCCCGGTCGCCTACCCGACGCCGTCGCCCCGCCGTCGTCGCCCCGCCAGGAGGAGCCGTCCGCCATGAACGCCGTGAGCCAGGTCTTCGCCGTGGTCGCCGCGGCGATCCACCTGATCGTGTGGCCGTTGGAGAGCTTCCTGTACGGGCACCCACGGGTGCGCCGGCTGCTGACCGGCAGCACGGCGGACGCCCCGGAGGTCCGGCTCTGGCGCGTCAACGTGGGCTTCTACAACCTGTTCCTGGCGCTCGGCCTGGTCACCGGCCTGGTCCTGCTGCACACCGGGCACACGGGGGCCGGGCGGGCGATGGTGCTCTACGTGGCCGCGTTCATGGTCGCGGGAGGGACCACCCTGTTCGCCTCGGAACCGAAGCTGTGGCGCGGCGCACTCGGCCAGGCCGTCCCGGCGGCCATCATCCTTCTGGCGGAGGCTTTCTGAGCTGACGCCACCATTCTCGACGCCCCCCGGAAGGGCTACGATCCGCCTATCCCGCGAGCGTCGCGGAGGCTGGGGGGAGACAACCGTGGCCAGGGACCCGATCAGCGACCGGTACGTCGTCAGCCTCGGCTGCCGGGTGAGCGTCGAGCACGGGGCCACCGTGACGAAGGTCGACTGGAGCATCACTCACCTGCCGGAGGGCGGCTCGCCCCGGCCCACCGGCGGGGACCGGGAGATCGGCGTCATCTGCCCGCGCTGCGGGCGGTCCTTCGCCGTCCGGGTGGAGACCGCCACCAAGGCGCGGGTCAAGCGACAGGTCCAACGGGCGCTGGGCTGGCTGCTGGTGCTCTCGCTGCTGGCCACCATTCCCCTGCTGATCCAGCTGGGCGGCCAGACCGTCGAGGAGGGCGACGAGCAGGCGGTCGACAACATCGGCCTGCTCGTCGGCCTGGCCGCCGCGGGCGCGATCGTCGGCCCCTCGCTGCTGTTCAGCGCCGGCGTCCACGACGGCGTCAAGAAGCTGCGGCTCATCGGGGCCGACGGGCGGAAGACCATGTGGGTGCAGGGCCACCGGCTGTTCTGAGCCGGACCGCGCAGCCCTTCATGCGGCGCCCCTCGCCCGACACCCGCCACCCGGCGCCGTGTGCCCGTCACCGTGTGCCCGTCACGTGTGCCCGTCACGTGTGCCCGTCACCGTGTGTCCGCCGGCACCTCGCCGCGGTGTCGGACCCGAGCGGCGAGCAGGGAGCCCAGCGCGCCGGTCAGCAGTCCCCAGCCCGCCGCGAGCGGCACCGCCGTCCAGAGCACCGGGCGCAGGGTGAGGCTGCCGCCGCCGAGCCCGGCCAGCGGGTTCTCGGCGCCGAGCACGGCGCCCAGCAGGTCCGCCAGCCCGCCCTGACCGAGGCCGACCCCGAGTACCGAGAGCCCGTAGGCGGCGTCCACCCTGGTCCACAGACCCACCAGCAGCATGGTGACGGCGGCGGCGAGCGCGAACCGGACGGCGTGCTGCCAGAGCCGGACGGTACGCGGCGTACGGCGGGCCGCCAGGAACGCGGCCGCGAGCAGCAGGACGGCGGCCAGCGGCAGCAGCCACCAGTTCCGGGCGTCCTGCTCCGCGAGCGTGCCGAGGTCGATGGTCGCCTGCCCGCCCTCGGGGGCGGCGCGCAGCACGGCGCTGAGCGGCTTGGGGACGGGCAGGCCGAGCGCACCGACCAGCCGACCCTGCCATTCGGCACCGAGCCCGACGCCGAAGGCCGTCCAGGCCAGGTTCGGCAGCGCGAGCAGCACCACCGCCAGGGTCTGCCGGGTGTTGCCGTGGACGACGGCGGTCAGCACCCCGGCCACCACGCCGATCGCCAGGTACGCCAGCAGGACCAGCCAGAGCGCGAAGGCGGCCGGCCGGACGGCGAGTTGGTGGCGCACCAGGGCGGGCGGCAGCGGGGCCCGCCGGGACACCGCGAAGGTGAGTACGAGCACCACCAGCAGCCAGGCCAGCCCGATGCCGACGGTGGTCACGCCGTCCGCGTGGAAGCCGACCTCCGGGGTCAGCCCGAGCGCTCCGCCGATCGACTCGGCCAGGTCGCCGCCGAGCGGGACGACGAAGCTGTGCCGGGCGCCGAGCGTCAGCAGGGCCAGGGCGAGCAGCCAGAGCAGCGCCGTCCGACCGATCCGCCCGAGCAGTTCACCGCCGGACGCGACGGCGCGAAAGCGCAGCCGGCGCAGGAACACCTCGGCCATCGCGACCGCGCCGACCACCGAGACGCCCAGCGGCATCGCACTGATCCCGGCCCCGACGGCCGCGAAGTCACCCGCACCGCCGTCGAGTTGGACGGTCCCCCCGACCGCGAGCGCGAGCGTCGCGGCCAGCACTGCGGGGAAGCCGCCGTCCGGGAGGTCGTCGACGCCGGCCAGCCAGAGGCCGAGCGCGGCCACCGCCGCCATCGCGACCAGTCCGGCCAGCACGACGGCGAGCGCGTCCAGCCAGCCGCGTACGGCGCCGGGCGGGCCCGCGGCCCGGGTGGTGGGCTGCTGCATGCCGCCTCCTCGTCGCTCGCGGGGCACTCGGGAGGTCGGGCCGGGCTCGGGGCCGGGCTCGGGCCCAGCCCGACCGGCTCCGAGTCACTCCAGGTCGACCCGCTCCCGGCCCACTCCCGGTCCGGCAGCCGGCCGGCTCCCGGTGAGGTTTCCAGGGTGACCGACGGCCGACGGGCACGCTCGGCGACGCCCGCACACCCGCTGCCACGAGGAGCGAGGCGGCGGCGGTGCGCCTCAGGGCAGCAGCACCCTCGCGTCCTCGGGGCCGAGCACCCGGCCGTCCGCCGAGCGCACCTCGACCGGCGCGACGGGCGCACCGGACTCGCGGTCCACCAGTCGCGCCCGGGGCTCGCCCTCCTCGAAGAACCACTGGTCGCCCCACTGGCGCAGCGCCGTGATCACCGGGAACAGCGCACGACCCTTCTCGGTGAGCACGTACTCCTGGTACGGGCTGCCGTCGGCGGCCGGCGCGAGGTCGAACACGCCGTTGGCGACCAGGTTGGCCAGGCGGGCCGACAGGATGTTCTTGGCCAGGCCGAGGTTCTTCTGGAACTGCCCGAAGCGGCTCAGCCCGTCGAAGGCGTCACGGACGATCAGCAGTGTCCAGCCGTCGCCGACGACATCGAGCGGACGGGCGACCGGGCAGGCCGACTCCTCGTGCGTGGTGCGTTTCGGCACTTCTCCCACCTCTCAGCCCTCACCGGCACCTCTCAGCCCTCACCGGTCGGCACCCAAGCCTACCGACCAGGATGTGGTTGCTTATCGAAACCAGGCTATGCCATGGTGGCACGGTAGCACTTTGAAACCACCGTGCCCTTCAAGGGAGTCCCGCCCATGACCTCTCCCGCCCGCGCAACCGCCTCCGCCGCGGCCGACTCGCCTGGCGGGCCGGGCAAGCCCTCCGGGGCCCCGGCACGCGGCCTGTCACCCGCCGTCGCCTGGCTGCTCTCCGTCGCCTGCGGTCTCGCCGTGGCCAACGTCTACTACTCACAGCCCCTGCTCGACCTGATCGCCCGGGACTTCGGCATCGACGCCGCGACCATCGGCCTGGTCGGCACCCTCACCCAGACGGGCTACGCCGTGGGCCTGCTGCTGCTCGTGCCGCTCGGCGACCTCGTCAACCGCCGCACCCTGATCACCTCCCAGCTCGGCCTGTCCGTCCTCGCCCTCCTCGCCGTCGCACTCGCCCCCTCCGCTCCGCTGCTGCTCGCCGCGATGGCCGCCGTCGGTGTCCTCGCGGTCGTCGCCCAGGTGGTCGTCGCCCACTCGGCCCAGCTCGCTGCTCCGGGCGACCAGGGCCGGGTGGTCGGCACCGTGACCAGCGGCATCGTGGTCGGCATCCTGCTCGCCCGAACCGTCGCCGGAACCATCGGCGACCTGGCCGGCTGGCGGGCCGTCTACGTCGTCTCCGCCGTCGCGACCGCCGCCATGGCCCTCGCCGTCGCGGCCACCGTCCCGTCCGAACGGCACCGCACTGCCCAGCGGATCGGCTACCCGCGCCTGGTCGGCTCGGTGTTCACGCTCTTCGCCCAGGAGCGCGTGCTCCGCACCCGGGCCGTCCTCGCGCTGCTCTCCTTCACCTCCGTCACCGTGCTGCTCACCCCGATGGTGCTCCCGCTCGCCGCCCCGCCCTTCAACCTCAGCCACACCCAGATCGGGCTCTTCGGCCTCGCCGGCACCGCCGGAGCGCTCGGCGCCGGGTACGCCGGCCGTCAGGCCGATCGCGGTCGGGCCGAACGCACCGCCGGAATCGGCCTGTTGGCCATGCTGATCGGCTGGCTCCCGGCCGCACTGCTGCCGCACTCGCTCTGGTGGCTGGTGCTCGCCATGGTGGTGATCGACTACGGCCTGCAGTCCGTCCACGTCGCCAACCAGCACCTGCTCTACCAGGTCCGCCCCGAGGCACGGAGCCGCCTGACCGCCGGCTACATGCTGCTCTACTCCGCCGGATGCGGAGCGGGCGCGATCCTCTCCACCGTCGTCTACGACCACGGCGGCTGGACGGCCGTCTGCCTGCTCGGCGCCGCCACCAGCCTCACCGCGCTCGGCTACTGGTGGACGGCGGCCCGCCGGTGACCGCCGCTCAGCTCCCGGCCACCGGCGCCTCCGCCGCCGACGACGGCGCCGAGGCGGCGAGGACCTCCCGCAGCTCCCGTATGCCCTCGCGCCAGGCCGGACCGCTCTCCGTCTCGTCCCAGAGCTCCGCGAGCTCCGACTCCTCCGCCACCACCCGGTCGAGCGCGGCCACCGCGAGCGGGCGCAGCTCGGCGGCGAGCGGCGGCACCGGCTCCTTCGGGCCGTATGCGGTGGTCACCGCCGCCCCGCCCGGGCACTGCGCCGCCACCAGCGCGGCGGCGGCGACCGCGTCCGTCGCCTCGTCCGAGTCCAGGTACTCCTCCGCCTGGACGGCGAGCAGCAGCACCGACCACAGCACCGCCTCGCGCTCGCCCGGCGCCGTACCGTCCAGGCGGCCGCCGAAGTCCGCCGCCGAGTCGTTGTCGAAGTGCCCGATGTCCCAGGTGCCCATGCCCGTCCCCTCACGCCGTTCGTGTTCGTGTGCGACGGATGCTTGCACGCCCCACTGACAATTCCGTCGGCCTGCGGATATTCGCTGGTCAGCATCCTCGCGGTGGGGCAGAGTGCCCCCATGACCACGACTCAGGGGCTGGACCGGGACGGCTGCATCGCACGGGAGGGCTCGCTCGACCGCGTACCGCCGGCGTTCGCGCCGGTGGTCGCCGCCGCCCGGGAGCGGATCGCCGCGGCCTTCGCCCCCGACCGGTTGCACAGCGTCTACCTCTACGGCACCGTCCCGCGCGGCACCGCCGTCCCCGGTGTCTCCGACCTCGACCTGCTGCTCGCCCTGCACCACGAGCCCACCGCCGCGGACCGGGCCGGGGCCGACGCCCTCGAAGCCGCTTTGGACGGCGAGTTCGCGCAGGTGAACGGGGTCGGCGTGGTGCTCGCCGGCACCGGCACCCTGCTCGGCGAGCTCGAGCGCCATGACCTCGGCTGGTTCGTCGCCTGCCTCTGCACCCCGCTGCTCGGCGAGGACCTCGCCGCCCGGCTTCCCCGCTACCGCCCCACCTCGCTGCTCGCCCGGGAGACCAACGGCGACCTCGCCCTCGTCCTGCCGCGCTGGCGCGAGCGCCTGGCGGCGGCCGGCACGGAGGCCGAACTGCGCAGCCTCTCTCGCGCTGTCTCCCGCCGCCTCGTCCGCACCTGCTTCACCCTGGTCATGCCGCGCTGGGGCGGCTGGACCAGCGACCTCGCCGCCTCGGCCGAGGTCTTCGCCGGCTACTACCCCGAGCGCGCCACCCAGGCGCGCCTCGCCGCCGCCATCGCCCGCACCCCCACCACCGACCGGGCCGCCCTGGCCACCCTCATCGACGACCTGGGCCCGTGGCTCGCCGCCGAGTACGCCGCCGCCCACGGTGTGAAGGCGCCCCGCCCGTGACGGCGCCGGAGCACCCGAGCCACCCGCTGGTCCGCGAGGTCTTCCCGGAGCTGGCCGCCGAGCTGGTCGATCTCCTGGAGCAGGAGGGCGAGCGCGAACTGGCCGCCACCGTCCGAAGCCTCCGGCTGGTCGCCGCGTGCGGCTGCGACGACGACTTCTGCCAGGGCTTCCGGACGGCTCCGCACCCGGTCGGTCAGCCGTTCGGCCCGGGTCACCGGTGCGTCACACTCTCGCCGGCCGACGGCATGCTCGTCCTGGACGTCGTGGACGGGCGGATCATGTACGTCGAGGTCCTCGACCGGGAGCCCCTCCGCGACGCCCGCCCCGGCCGGGGCTGAAGGCCCCTCAGTGGAGGCCGTCGGCGGGTCGCCGCGGCCCGTCGTGCTTCACCGCCGACCAGCCCGAGTACCTCGGGCAGATCGAGGTCGACTACCCACTGGCTGCGGATTGTGATCTTCCGGGCGGTGGGTCGTCGTCCGCTCCCAGGAAATCTGATCCTGATCTCGCAGGTCGGCACGGAATAGGCTGCTCTGTCGCGTGAGACAAGGGACGGGGGCGTCGCAACGCCGAACCCAGCGATCGGAAGAAGGGCACCAGAGGTGTGGGGACCGCTCAGCGGGGATGTGCGTCGGACCTTGGAGTTGCTGTTGGCCGGGGACGGTGAGGTGGACCGGGCGTACCGGGCACAGATATCGCATACGCGGATGAAGCCTGGATGCACATGCGGGTGTCCGACCACGGATCTGCGGGTGGACCAGGACTCCGTGGCGGCCGGGCCGGTGGTGGAGCGAAGTCCGGTCATAGTCGCCCCGGCGCGGCGCCGGTGAGGACTCGCGACTACGCCGCGGCGGTGGCGGGGCAGGGGCTGGTGCGGGCGGCAGTGCCGGCCCGTACTTCGGGGTGCCCCTACGTGTGCGGGCGACGGCCGGCGGTGCTCACGGGCAGGGGACCAGGGCAGGGCGGTCCCTGGTGCGGACGGCGGGCAGCCAGCCGGTGGTGGGTCCCGGCAGGCGGATGCGGTACCAGAGGGTGGAGGCGAGATCCTCCTCGTTGATGACGGGGAGGCCGGCGGGGAGTTGGCAGTCGGCGTCGAGGGTGTCGTCGTGCCAGACCCGGACGGGGACCACGTTGTCGGCGGTGTAGGGGCGCAGGGGGTCGACGGCGAGGCCGAGGCTGCACTGGGGGTCGCGGTCGGTGCGGTCCTGGCAGCCGCGTTCGGCGTTGAAGACCCGGACGTGGGCGGACTGCCCGGACGGCCCCGGGTGCGGCCACAGGGCGGTGACGGTGGCGGCGACCGTGGCGCAGGAGGCCAGGGCCAGCAGGGCGGTGCGCCGGCGAGGCCGCGGGTACGGGAGGCGCGGGCTGAGAGTGCGGCGCGGGCGCCGGTCGGGGTGGTCGGGCCGGTGGGCGCGGATGCGGGCGAGCAGGCTCTCCGCGGTGTGCGGGGCCCGGGCGGTGTGGGTGGGCGCGAGGCAGTCGGCGGACAGGGCGCGCCAGAACGGGGGGACGGCCGCGGCCAGCCGCAGGGCGGCGCGGCCTTCCGCGTACTGCTGCGCGGCGGCGCAACGGGCGGTGGGGGTGGTGCCGGGGAACGGTCGGCCGCCGGCGGCGAACACCTCGTGGATGACGATGCCGAGTGCCCAGATGTCGGCGGTGGTGCGGACCTTGACGCCGTGTTCGCCGAGGGGCGCCTTCCAGCGTTCCGGCGGGAGGTAATCGGGAGTGCCCATCGGGGCGCCGTGGCCGTGGGTGCCGGTGAGCTCGATGGCGAGGCCGAAGTCGGAGAGGCGGACCTCGCCGTCCGCGCCGATGAGGACGTTCTCCGGTTTGAGGTCGCTGTGGACCCAGCCGGAGCGGTGCAGGTGGGCCAGGCCCTCGCAGATGCCGGTGACGATCCGGGTGCCCTCGGCCTCGTCGACGCCGGTGGCGAGCAGGTCGCGCAGGGTGCACCGGGCGCGTTCCATGACCAGGACGGTCGCGCCGTCGAGTGAGGGCTGGTCGGGGGCGGCCAGGACGAGCGTGTCGAGCAGCCGGACCAGTCGGGGGTGGGGTGCGGTGCGGGCCAACTCGGTTTCGCGTCGGGCGGCTTCGGCGACCTGGCGGGCCTGGCGGGGGGCGAGTCCGGTGGTCGGCAGCACCTTGAGTGCGACGGTGTCGTCCGCGTCGTCATCCGCTCCGTCGTCCGTGCGGTCGGTCCGGTGGGCGGCGTACACCGTCGCCCAGGCGCCCTCGCCGATCGGCTCGGTGACGGTCCACTCGCCGACCCGGTGGCCGGCCGGGAGCAGTTCCTCGCTGTCCCCGGGGAAGACCGGGTCCTGCGGCATCACTGGCCCTCCCTACCGTCCGGACCGGACGGGTCCGGGGCTGGGCAGGAGCGCGAGGTGTTCCTCGCGGACGATGCCGAACTTCAGGGCGAGCCCCACGACGGCCTCGCGCTTGCCGCTGCGGCGGTCGGCGCGGTCGCCGTCGGGCAGCTCGATGCGGAGCTTCTCGTCGGCGAGGTAGTCGAGGTGCGAGCTGACCGCGCGGGCGGTGAGCCGGGTGCAGGCGGGGTGGCCGTGGAGGCGTGCGACGACCTGCGGGGTGGTGGGCACCGCGGCGGGAGAGTGGTCGCGCAGCCACGGTTCGCAGAGCGCGACCAGGACCAGGAAGTAGGTGGCGGTCTCGTCCAGGGAGTACGCCGTCATGGTGCGGCTCTCCCGGGAGCCGCCGCGGGTGTCCGGGTCCAGGTAGACGTGGTCGGGTGCGAAGACCTGAAAGGACAGCGGGGTGTCCCGGCGGGAGGGCAGCACCACGCGGGAGAACTCGAAGGGGATCGGTGCGCCGATCCGCCGCGGCGGCACCCGCAGGTACTCGCCGGCGCCCTCCGGGTTCTCCACCAGGTAGGCGTGGGTGTTGCTGAGGTTGCTCAACTGCCAGTGGTCGTCGGTCGCTTGGATCTCACCGGCCAGCCGGGAGACCGACTCGTCACCGAGGCGCAGCTCCACCTGGGTGTGCACGGAGCCACGGCCGAAGCGCGCTCGCTCTCCCGGGCCGAGCCGTAGGGTCACGGCGTCGTTGCCGTCTACCTCCGGCAGGTGGACGACGATCCCGCTCACAGCTGCCCCGTCCCGCGCACCGTTCCTCCGTCCCCGCGCACCGCTCCCCCGTTCCGCGCGCCGGCTCTGGCCGGACGGACGAACGGTACCTCTTCGCGTACGACAATAAACCGGAGGTGCAGGCTACTTGACAAGCCGGTGGCGGAGTGTACGGATGTTCGGTCAGGGCATCGGCACCCCCGGACGCAGCGGTGCCACCCGGCGGTCGCCGAAGGCGGCCCACGGCCGCCAGCCACCGGAGGGCCGGTCCTGGACGCGGGTGCGCAACCGGCCGTCCTCTGCCACGGCGAAGACGTGGAGCCGTCCGGTGGAGTCGGACGCGGCCGAGGGCGGCGCGGCGAGCGGCAGGCCGGGTTCGCCGAAGTCCTCGCCGAACACGTCCGTCGGCGCCCAGGGTCCGGCGGGGGCGGACTGCCAGCGGTGGGCCAGCCGTTCGCCGCCGGGAGAGAGGGTGAAGGCCTCCAGTCGGCCGTCGGCGCCGGCGATCGTCAGTGGTGCGGCGGTTGACCAGCCGAGCAGCGGCTGCCAGGTGTCCCAGCCGCCGCTGGGCACCGACTGGCGGCGCTGGAAGGCGGCCGTGCCGGAGGGAGCGATCGCGGTGACGTTCAGCCGCCCGGTGCCGTCGCGGGCCACCCGTGGCGCGGCCCCGGCGGGTGTGCCGAAGTGCTCCCAGGCTGACCAGGCGCCGCCGGCCGAGGTCTGCCAGCGGTGCAGCAGTGCCGCGCCCCCGGGAGCGAGCACGAACACCTCCAACCGGCCGTCGGCGTTGGCGGCGACGGCCGGCGGCGCGCCCACCGGGCCGCTGAAGCCCGCGTCCCAGTCGTCCCAGCCGGTCGAGCCGGGCGAGGTCTGGCGGCGGCGGGCGATCAGGGCGCCGTCGGGGGCGGGCGCGAAGACCTCCAGGCGGCCGTCGGCATCGCGGGCGACGGCGGGGGCGGCGCCGGCGGGGCCGCCGAAGACCTCCCAGTCCGTCCAGCTGCCGTCCGTCCGCTGGACGCGGTGGTGCAGGTTGGCGCCGTCGGGGGCGAGCGAGAACACCTCCAGCCGGCCGTCGGCGTTGCGGCCCAGTACGGGCACCGCGCCGGCGGGTGTCCCGAACACCTCCCAGTCCGACCAGGTGTCGGTGTCCGGGTCGGTCTGGACGCGGCGCAGCATCGACCGGTCGGCCGCGTCGAGGGCGAACACGTTGAGCCGGCCCTGGACGTCCGTGGCGACGACCGGGTTGTCCGGGCTCTGCCAGGGCGGTGGGGTGGACCGCCAGTCCAGCGGGGCCAGGTACAGGCCGCGGCGGAACCAGCCGGCGGCGCTCGTCCACCACTGCTGCCCGTCGGTGACCACCTCCACGGCGTGGCCGGGCACATGGCCGGCGCGGCCGTCGAGGGAGAAGCGGAACGGGTCCCGGGAGGCGAGGACGTCGGTGCCCTCGTAGCCGTTGCGCGGCCCGAGGAACAGGTGGTACCAGCCGTCCCGGGCCACCACGAAGGGCGACTCGGTGACCGAGACGCCGTCCTCGGCGGTGGCCGCGTCGGCGAAGGCCACGCCGGGCTCGCCCCAGGTCAGCAGGTCGGTGGAGCGCCGGTAGCAGACCTGGTGGCGCCCGCCGGGGGCGGACAGCTCGGTGTAGTACATCACCCACTCGGCGCCGATCCGCAGCACCATGGGGTCGCGGGCGGCGGTCCCGCGGAACAGCGGCCCGGACGTCAGCCTGGTCCAGGTGGACAGGTCGGTGGAGGTCGCGGCGTTGATCGCCGCCCCGGCGCGCCCGCCCGCCGCGTAGAACATCCAGTGGACGCCGCCCGACTCGACCACGTGCGGGGCCCACAGGTGCTCCTCGCCGAAGTACGAAGGGTCGACGGTCAGCGCGTCCGGGTGGCTGCTCCACGGCCCGGCGGGCGAAGGCGCCGAGGCGTGGGCGAGCGAGACCTCGGCGGCGCTGTCGGGCGCCTGCCCGGGCGGTGCGCTGTCGCCGACGATGCTGAACAGGTGCCATCGGTCGCCGGCCCGGACCAGGGTGTGGTCGTTGAGGTAGCGGCGGCGCGTGGTGGAGGGGTCGTAGACCTGGCGGAACGGGCCGGCGCCGACCCACAGGTGGGGTCCGGCGGCGTCGGCGGATGCCGCTGGGGCGGTGCGGCCCGGGAGCGGGAGCACGAGTGCTCCCGCTCCGGCCGCCCGCAGCAGGCCGCGCCTGCTGATCGGGTGCATCGCTGTGCTCCAGGGGTTGCGGGCGTGGTCAGCCGACGGCGGGTCCGTGGGTGGTGTTCAGCCAGGCCCAGTCGGACCACGTGGAGAAGCCGGTCTGCCACTTGTGGTGGACGCCGTCGGTGTTGGAGCCGAAGACCTCGATCCGGCCGTCGGCGTTGTTCGCCGCGCCGATCTCGGTGCCGCCGGTGCCGAAGGTGTCCCACTGGCCGTACGGGGCGTTCACGCCGGTCTGCCAGATGTGCTGCGCCGTACTCCCGTTGATGGCGAACACCTCCACCCGGCCGTCCGGCGAGCGCCCACTGGTCAGCTGGGAGTCGGCGGGGCCGCCGGTGGCCTCCCAGCCGGACCAACTGGTGGGGTTGCTCTGGTACTTGTGGTAGACGCCGGCGGGGCCGGAGGCGAAGACCTCGAGGCGGCCGTCCTGGTTGTGGCTGACGGTGAGGTCGTGGCCGCCGGTGCCGAAGTCCTCCCAGCCGGACCAACCGCCGTTGACGGCGGTCTGCCACTGGTGCTGGAAGGTGGTGCCGTTGAGGGCGAACACCTCCAGACGGCCGTCCGGCGCCTTGCCGAGCTCGACCTCACTGTTGGCGGGGCCCCCACCGGTGCCCTCCCAACCGGACCAGCCGCCGTTGGGTGCCGTCTGGTAACGGTGGAAGACACCGACCGGACCGGAGGCGAAGACCTCGAGCCGGCCGTCCTGATTGGCTCCGACGGCGATGTCGTGACCACCGCTCCCGAAGTCCTCCCAACCGGACCAGCCACCGGAGGGCTGGAGCTGGTAACGGTGCTGGAAGGTGGAACCGTTGATCGCGAACACCTCCAACCGGCCGTCCGCGTTCGGGCCGATCGCGAGCTCCGCACCGGCCGGGCCGCCGAGATCCTCCCACTCCGACCAACCGCCGTTGATCGCGGTCTGCCAGGCGTGCGAGATACCGTTCCTGCCGGCGGCGAAGACTTCGAGACGGCCGTCCGCGGACCGCGCCGAGACCACCCGGCCGGACTCCGCCGGGTACTCCAGCGGCGCGGGGCCGGGCTCGTGGTGGCCGAGCCGGTCCGCGGCGGCCCGCGCCTCGTCCATGTGCCGCAGGTGCGCGCCCGCGCTGTAGGTCGACCACTGGTGCCAGTCGAGGCCGCCGTTGGAGATCTTGTAGGTCGCGTCGGCGTTGCACTGGGCGTCGTAGGCACACGCGTCGGAGACCTCGCTGTGCCAGTGGTCGTTGATCTCCCACAGGCCGCGGTCGGTGGAGGTGTTCGGGGTGTTGCCCTGGGTGTTGGACGCCAGCGGGTTGCAGCTGGACTCGGCGAGGCCGACGGCGATCGCGGTCACCAGGGCTTCTCCCCGGAATCCCGCCCGGTAGGCGACCTCGGCGCACAGGTCGCTGCCGGTGGCGGCCGGTGCGGAGGGGGCGGCGACCATCAGGCCCCCCGTCACGCCCAGGGCGGCGATCGCGGACAGCAGGACGCGGTGGGGCGCCCGGCGGGCGCGCTGCGGGCCGGTCACGGGGTGGCTCCTCGATCGACGGCGGGTCCGTGGGTGGTGTTCAGCCAGGCCCAGTCGGACCAGGTGGAGAAGCCGGTCTGCCACTTGTGGTGGACGCCGTCGGTGTTGGAGCCGAAGACCTCGATCCGGCCGTCGGCGTTGGTGGCGGCGCCGATCTCGGTGCCGCCGGTGCCGAAGGTGTCCCACTGGCCGTACGGGGCGTTCAGGCCGGTCTGCCAGATGTGCTGCGCGGTGCTGCCGTTGATGCCGAAGACCTCGACCCGGCCGTCCGCGGTCTGCTGGCTGGTGAGCCGGGAGTCGGCGGGGCCGCCGGTGGCCTCCCAGCCGGACCAACTGGTCGGGTTGGTCTGGTACTTGTGGTAGACGCCGGCGGGGCCGGAGGCGAAGACCTCGAGCCGGCCGTCCTGGTTGTGGCTGACGGTGAGGTCGTGGCCGCCGGTGCCGAAGTCCTCCCAACCGGACCAACCGCCGTTGACGGCGGTCTGCCACTGGTGCTGGAAGGTGGTGCCGTTGACGGCGAACACCTCCAGACGGCCGTCCGGCGCCTTGCCGAGCTCGATCTCACTGTTGGCCGGGCCCCCACCGGTGCCCTCCCAACCGGACCAGCCGCCGTTGGGTGCCGTCTGGTAACGGTGGAAGACACCGACCGGACCGGAGGCGAAGACCTCGAGCCGGCCGTCCTGATTGGCTCCGACGGCGATGTCGTGACCACCGCTCCCGAAGTCCTCCCAACCGGACCAGCCACCGGAGGGCTGGAGCTGGTAACGGTGCTGGAAGGTGGAACCGTTGATCGCGAACACCTCCAACCGGCCGTCCGCGTTCGGGCCGATCGCGAGCTCCGCACCGGCCGGGCCGCCGAGATCCTCCCACTCCGACCAACCGCCGTTGATCGCGGTCTGCCAGGCATGGGAGACGCCGTTCGCTCCGGCGGCGAAGACCTCCAGGCGGCCGTCCGCGGACCGCGCCGACACCACCCGGCCGGACTCCGCCGGATACACCAGCGGGGCGGGACGGGGGCCGCTTCCGGGAACGCAGGGCACGGTGACGCCGCGATCCGCGAGGTAGGGCTCCGGGTCGGTGCGCTGGGACGCGTTCGGGTCGGCCCAGACCCGCAGGTGCAGGTGCGGGCCCGTGGAGTTGCCCTCGCTGCCCATCAGCGCGATCTGCTGGCCGGCCGTCACGTCGTCGCCCTCGAAGACGTCCCGGCGCTGCATGTGCCCGTACTCGGTGATCGTCCCGTCCGGGTGCAGGATGCGGATCCACTGGCCGTAGCCGGGCTCCGTGCCGGACAGGATGACCCTGCCGTCGCCGACCGCGTAGATCGGGGTTCCGTAGTCGTTGGCGATGTCGATGCCGTTGTGCTCCGCGGAGTAGTGCTGGGAGATCTGGCCGCGGGCCGGACAGGCCGCCGCGAAACCGGCGGCCTGGGCGGGAGCGGCCGTGGCGGGGGCGACGCCGGGAGAAGCCAGGGCGGGGGCGACCGGCACGGTGACCGGCAGCAGCAGGGCGACCGCGGCCAGGACCGGCCGCGAGATGCGGGAGACCATCGGAGCGCCCCTCACGCCTTGCGGAGGCGGCCGATGATGCCGTCGATGTCGCGCTGCATCATGTCGGGGCGGATGAAGTGGCCGCCCGGCTCCTCGTGGGCCTCGTAGGGGATGCCGGCGCCGTCGAGCAGAGCGCGGAACTCCCGCTGACCGGCCAGTACGGCCTGCTCGTTGAACTGGTCGAACGGGTTGGTCGGGTCGGGGCTGGTCCCGGCGACCAGGAAGATCCGCTTGTTGCGGTAGCTCTCCAGGCGCTCGACCGGGTTGTCGGCGGTCACCCTGGCCTGGTCCCACAGCGGCGCACCGTAGATGGTGCCACCGGCCAGGTCCTTCACGGCGGCGGAGACGTTGGCCCAGTGCACGACCGCACCGTTGTCGCGGCGCAGGCTGGCCGGGCCGGAGTGGGCGCTGACGGAGGCGAAGTGGCCCCAGTACTTGGCCGCGTACTTCAGGGCGCCGAAACCGCCCATGGAGAAGCCGGAGACGGCGCGGCCCTCGGGCTCGGCGAAGGTGCGGAAGTTGGCGTCGACCCAGGGGATCAGCTGGTTGATGTGGAAGGACTCCCAGTTGCGGGGGCCGACGTTGGTGCTGACCGGGTTGGAGTACCAGCCGGCCTGGCCGCCGTCGGGCATCACGACGATCAGCGGCTTGCCGATGGTCCAGTCGCGGACGCCCCGGTGGTCGAACTCGATGAAGTCCTGGAGCCCGCCGTGCAGCAGGTAGAGGACGGGGTAGGTGCGGCCGCTGGTGTGGTAGTCGTCGGGGAGCAGCACGTTGACGGCCGGGTCCCAGCCGATCTCGGCGGTGTGGAAGCGGTAGTACCACATCCGGGCGTCGCCCTCGTTGCGGTCGGTGATGTGCAGGCCGAAGCCGTCGTCGGCGGCGTGGGCGGCCGAGGCCGTCGCGAGGACGCTCGCGCCGCCGAGCGCCAGCGCGGCGCCGAGCCCGCCGGCGGACTTGAGGATGCTCCTGCGGGTGGGGTGGTTCACCGTGACCTCCAGAGGGCGCGTGGCGGCGGCCCGTCCTGACCGCCGGATGTCCGACGGTTCGGACGGTAGCCACCCGCGGAGGGGCGCGGAACCCGGAACCATACGGACTGACAGCGGCGCTGCGGGGCACGGAGACTGAGGCGTTCTCGGCCGGTGTCCGGTGGCCGGTGGGGCTTCCCCGAGGGAGTGACGTCAAGGGAGTGACACCTCGGAGGCCAAGCGATCGCGGATCAGGCGGCGCTGGTCTCCAGGCGGCTCCTGCGGGCCGCGAGCACACCAGGACACGACCGCCGGTGCGGACCGGCCCCTGCCGGACTCAACGCTGCAGCCAGCTCAGTAGGGCCGTCGCCGTGAACACCGTGCCCGACGCCAGACGGACCGCGCGCGGGGTCAGCCACCCCGGGCCTTCCAGGGGCTGGCACTGCGGGACCGGAGCCAGCAGCGCGTCTGCGAAGGCCCGGGCGGTCGGCGGTCGGTCCGCCGGCTCGACGGACATCGCGGCCCGTAGCAGCAGGGCGACGTTCGGTGGGAGCTCCGCTCCGGCGGGGAGCGCCGGCAGCGTCGAGGCGGTCGGCTGGTCGGTCATCAGGGCTGCGGCGCGTCCGCCCGGGCCGAACGGCTTCTGCCCGGTCAGCAGCTCGTAGGCCACGACGGCCAGCGCGTACACGTCGGCCCTCCCGTCGAACCCGCCGGTCTGGAAGGCCTGTTCCGGCGCCATGTACGCGGGCGTGCCCGTGGTCACCGTCAGCCCGGATGCGTCGGCCAGGTGCTTCGCGCTGCCCAGATCCGCCACCAGCACCGCGGCGGGCGCGGGGCCGGTGGCGAGCAGCAGGTTGGACGGCTTGACGTCGCGGTGCACCACGCCCGCCTCGTGCAGGACCTGGACCGCGTAGCCCGCCTCCGCGGCCAGCCGCAGCGCCTCCTGCGGGTCGCACTGCCCGACCCGGTCCGCCAGGGTGCCGCCGCGTACGTAGTCCATGACGAAGTAGGGCCGGTCCTCCTGCACCCCGACGTCGTGCACCCGGACCACCCGAGGACTGGCGATCCGGCGCAGCAGCCTCGCCTCCGCCAGGAACCGCTCGCGCACATCGGCGTTGGCGGCCCAGTTCTCGGCCAGCACCTTCACCGCGACCTCGGTGTCGAGCTCCGGATCGTAGGCCTTCCAGACCGTCGCGAAGGAGCCGGCTCCGAGCCGCTCCAGGAGGAGGTAACGGCCGAGCTTGCGCATGTGGCAGCATTCTGCCGGAGTCGGGGGGAGTACGGAACTCCCGTTCGACGGGTCGGCTGCCAGGCGGGGCGAAACAGGGGGATCCGGGTGTTCGAGGAAGGCGAGCTGGAACGGCTCGTGGCAGTTGCTCAGGCGGGGGATCCGGGGTCGATGGAGTACCTGCTGGCCAAGCTGCGGCCGGTGGTGCTGCGTCGCTGCTCGCGCTTCCTGCCCCACCACGCCGACGCCGAGGAGGCCGCGCAGGACGCGCTGCTGTCCGTCAGCACGCACCTGGGCGAGTACGGCGGCCGCGGCTCCTTCCTGGGCTGGGTGACGGTGATCGCTTCGAACGCCGCCCGGTCCACCTACCGCTCGATGCGCCGGCGCGCCGAGGACAGCCACGCCGACCTCCCCGAGTCCGTCGACCCGCGCACCACCAGCGTCATCGCCGGGACCCGGCTCGACCTGATGGAGGCGCTGGTCGCGCTGGAGCGGCAGCATCCCACCCTGGTGGAGTCCTTCGTGCTGCGCGACCTGGGCGACCTGACCTACGCCCAGGTGGCCGAGGAGCTGGACGCCCCGTTGGGCACGGTCAAGGACCGCATCCACCAGGCCCGCCGCTTCATGCGCGAGCGCCTGGTCACCGGTCTGTGACCGGCGGTCCCGCGGCGGGTGGCGGCCACGCCGTCGTCCGGCCCCGGTCCGCCGTCGTCGCCCTGGTGGCAGCCGCCGCGCTCGGGCTGGCGACCGGCCGGTTCGTCCTGCCACCGCCCCCCGGCACCACCGCGCACCCGGCGGCGCGCTCGGGTGCCGCGGTCGACGGGGCGTCCCAGGGCGCGTCCGCTCTCGCTACGCCCGGCGTGTCCGGCCCGACGCCCGCGTCCTCGGCCGCCGGCTCCGCCTCGCCGACCGGTGCGACCGGGCCGATGACGACCGCGAACCTGCTGGAACCCGCGGCGTTCAGCCCGGACATCGACACCCGGCGGATCCACGTCACCGACCGGTACGGCGACGGGGTCTACGCCAACGCGGCCTGCTCCGGCGAGAAGACCCTCACCCAGACCCTGGGCGGGCCCGGCGCCCACTTCCGCGGACTGATGACCAGCACCCGCACCACCCCAGGCGACCCCACGGTGGCCGCCGACCGCGTCGGCCAGGTCGCCCGCGAGGTCGCCGCCGAGGCCCGGAGCCCTTCCCTGGCACAGAACTACGCCGCGCGCCTGCTGCTGGAGGAGGTGCCCTGCCAGGAGCAGGCGCCGGGGCACTGGGTCTACGGAAGGACCACGACGCTGCAGCTCGCCCCGGACGTCACCGCGAGCTGGATGGGCGCCTACCAGGGATCCCTCAACACCAACGGCACAGCGCCCGAGGGCAAGGAGCCCTGCGGCGGCATCGCCGTGCTGCGCAGCGGCAACCACTACGGGGTGCTGGAGGTCGATGCCTGCCTGGGCACGGCCGCGATGGACCGCGTCGTCAGGACCGCTCTGTCACAGCTGTGAAACAGCCGGTCGGGGCTCCAACTTTCCCTCCTCCGGCGGCATCTCCCCGGTTGTACGAGGACGCACCGGGCGTCCCGACCAGTAGGGGGACCAGATGACCGAGAACCAGACCGTCCAGCAGAAGTCCGTTCGCCGCAACCGGGTCGCCGCCGCGGCCTGCCTCGCCGCCGCGCTGATCACGGCCGGCGTCGTCGGCACCCAGTCGGCCACCGCCGACGGGGCCGCGCACGACGCCGCGCACCACACCGCGGTCGCCGCCCGCCCGGCGGCCGCCGCAGCCGCCACGCCCGGGCTCGGCTCCGCCGACCTCGTCCAGAGCGAGGACTTCCAGCGGGGCCTGAACCCGGTCGGCGCGACCATTGCGCTGACCGGACGCGAGGGGCTGTCCGCGTGCTCCGGCGAGGAGACGATGCGCGACCTGACCAAGGACAAGGCCACCGGGTACGCGTCCGTGACCTGGACCTTCGACACCGATGGCCGACTGTTCGAGTCGGCCGCGAGCGCCCCCACCGGGACCGCGGCCGCCTCCTGGGAGCAGCAGCTCGTCGCGCTCGTTCAGGAGTGCCAGGACGAGCCCGCCGGCCACTGGTACTACGGCGCGGCCCACAACCTGACCGTCACCGGCGGCACCGCCCGCTGGTACCTGGCCTACAACGGCGACGGCACCGTCAGCGGCGGGGTCGCGGTGCTGCGCAGCGGCACCAGGGTCGCCGTCGTCGAGCTCACCGGCCGGCCCACCGACGCCCCGACCCACGTCGAAGGCATCGCCACCGCGGCACTGAACCGCCTCTCCTCCTGAACGGCAGCCCGGCTCCGCCCGCGCCGCCGGGCGGAGCCGGCCCCGAACCACCCGGCACGGCACGTACCACGGCGCGGTCGAGGCCAGGAACATCCCCGGCTGCGTGCAGACCCGCGGGTCTCCTTCTGCGCCGCCGCCACCGGCCCGCACGGACTGAGGCCGGCGGCCGAGTACGGGCAGGGCTGGGGGCACCTACGGCGACCCGCGCGGCCCGGCGGAGTGGGGTCAGCCGGTGCACGTCGCGGCGCCGACCAGCTTCTCGAAGGCCTTCCGGGTGGGCAGCGGGGTCGAGAGGCCGCTGCCGTTCATCGAGACGGAGAGCTGACGGCGCAGGTCGGGAGCGGTGTACAGGAAGGTGCTGAAGCCCGGGATGCCGCCCGTGTGGCCCCAGAGCTCACCGCAGTCGGTGGTGGTCCGCTCCAGGCCCAGGCCGTACCCGCCCTGGCTCTGCGGGGTGACCGTCATCATCTCGGCGAGCTGCGGCCGGGGCAGCAGCCGTCCGCCGAGCAGGGCGGTGATGAAGGTGTTGAGGTCTGCGGTGGTGGAGATCCCCGCGCCGGACGCGCCCGCCATGCTCGGGTCCAGATCGGTGACGTCCACGCGACCGGTGGGCAGGTCGAAGTAGCCGTGCGCGTGCGGGCCGGGGACGGCCGTCTCGTGGTCGGGCATGGAAGTGCCGGTCAGGCCCAGCGGGCGGATGATGCGGCGCTCCACCTCCTGCTGCCAGGTGCGGCCGGTGGTCCGCTCGATGATCCGTCCGGCCAGGACGTAGTCGGTGTTGGAGTAGTGGTAGCCCTGGCCGGGCGGGAAGTACGCCGGGTGGTTGTTGGCCAGGGCGATGAGCTGCTGGGGTGTCCAGCGGGTGTAGCGGCCGGACTCCAGCCATCGTTCGAGGGAGCCGGGCGCCGTGGGGTCGAAGGCGTGGTCCTCGGTGTAGTCGAACAGCCCGCTGGTGTGGTTGAGCAGCTGGCGCAGGGTGATGTTCGGGCCGTTCGGCACCGCGCCCGGCAGCAGCCGCTCCACCGGGTCGTCCAGGCCCAGCCGCCCCTCGGCGACCAGCTGGAGGACGACGGTGGAGACGAAGGTCTTGGTCACGCTGCCGATCCGGAACCGGCCGGTCGCCGAGGCGGGGGCGCCGGTCGCGTAGTCGGCGGTCCCGGCGGCGCCCTTCCACCGGGTGAGGCCGTACTCGCCGACCCGGGCGAGTGAGGCCGAGGCGCCGCCGGAGTCGACGATGGCCTGCACCGCGGCGTCCAGGGCCCTGGGGTCGACGCCCTTGCGCGGCCCCCGGCCGGCGGCGTCCTGCGCCGGGTCCTGGGCAGCGGTCACCGTCACCACTCCGACCGGTCCCGGTGCGCCGAGGGCACCGGCCGCCGGGGCCGTCACCCCCACCAGGCCCGCGCCCGCCAGCGCGAGCGCCACCAGGCGCGCGGCCGGGCGGCCGCGCCGGCGCCCCGTGCGCCCGCTACCGCGACCGCCCGGACCCGTTCCGCCCGTGTGTTCCGCCATGTCCGCCCGCCTTCCCGTGTCCATGTCGAAGGGTGACTTCAACACCCCCGTGATTTACGGCAACTGACACGTTGACAGGTGTCGGCGAACCGGGTCGTCAGCCCACGGTCCAACCCGGCTCCGACCCTGGACCTACCTTCGAACGATGGACCACTCCCCCTCAGGGATGGGCCACCCCCTAGGGCCGGTCAGGGGCGCCCCGCGCCGGGCGGGGCTCTCGTCGCCACGCCGCCGGTGTGCACCGGAGCGCGCAAGGCGCACCTCGTACACGAGCTGAACCTGCGGCCCCTCGACTCCCAGCCGGTGGCCAGGAGTACGGTCCCGGCCGGGGGCGACTCCCGGAGTCCACTCCCGGGCGCGGTTTCGTCCTGGGTGCGGACGAACTCCCGTGCCCCCGAATGGTCCTCTTGATCAAGGCCCGGAATCACCGGCGCCATTCATCGGAGGGGTCCTCTCGTGTACGAGCACGCACCGCACAGCCGCTTCCCGCTCTCCCGCCGGGGCAGCCGACACCGGGCGGTAGCGGTGGTGACCGCCGTGGCCGCCGGGGTCATGACGGCCGGGGCGCTGGCACCGACCACGGCGTTCGCGGGCGGTAGGCCGGACAGCGTCCAGTCGAGTCTGAACGCGCTGGTGAAGGACGACGGCATGCCCGCCGCGCTGGCCTCCGTCCAGGGCCGCGACGGCCGCACCCGCAACTACACCGCCGGCGTCGGCGACCTCACCACCGGGGCCAAGGTCCCCATGGACGGGCAGGTACGGATCGGCAGCAACACCAAGGCCTTCACCGCCGTCGTCGTCCTCCAGCTCGTCGCCGAGGGAAAGCTGGGCCTGGACTCCCCCGTGGAGACCTACCTCCCCGGCCTGCTGCGCGGCGACGGCATCGACGGACGCACCATCACCGTCCGTCAGCTCCTCCAGCACACCAGCGGCCTGCCCGAATACGTGGACAAGGGCGCGATCCTCTCCGGTCCGAAGCGGTACTACGAACCGCGTGAACTGCTCGACGCGGCACTCGCCCAGAAGGCCCACTTCGCCCCGGGCACGCGCTGGGAGTACAGCAACACCAACTACCTGATGGCGGGCCTGATCATCCAGAAGGTCACCGGACGGCCGCTCGGTGAGGAGATCAACCGGCGCATCGTCGACCGCATCGGCCTGCGCCACACCTACTTCCCCGCCCCGGGGGACACCGGCATCCGCGAGGCCCACCCCAAGGGTTACCACCAGGAAGCCGACGGCTCGTTCCGCGACTACACCGAACTGGACCCGTCCTGGGGCTGGGCGGCGGGCGCCGTCGTCTCCACCGACAGCGATCTCAACTCGTTCTACGCCGCGCTCCTCGGCGGCCGGCTCCTGCCCGCGGCGCAGCTCGCCGAGATGCGCACCACCGTCCCCGCCGAGGGAATGGCTCCGGGCGTCCGCTACGGGCTGGGCCTGATGAGCCGGCCGCTGTCGTGCGGTGGCGTGTACTGGGGCCACGGCGGGACCATCCCGGGCTACGACACCGACGGGGGCGCCACCGATGACGGCCGCGCCGTCAGCATCACGGTGACCATGATCCCGGGTGAAACGGCCAAGCAGCACGCGGAAGCCACGGTGGACGCCGTCCTGTGCCGCTGACCCTCCCCGATCCGGCCTGAGCGTCCACACCGGTACGACCAACGGGTTCTGCGCGCACCTGCGCGCAGAACCCGCGCGCCCCACCAATTCGCCCCTCCCGCAGAGGAGTTCCTCCGTGAACGAGTTCGTACAGCACAACCGGGCCCACCGACGCCGGCGCGGGTTGGCGGTGGCCGTGGCCGCCGTGGCCGCCGGCGTCGTGGCGGCCGGGGCGTTGACACCGACCGCGGCGTTCGCGGGTGGCAGGCCGGACAGTGTCCAGTCGAGTCTGAACGCGCTGGTGAAGGATGACGGCCTGCCCGCCGCGCTGGCCTCCGTCAAGGGCCGCGACGGCCGCACCCGCAGCTACACCGCCGGCGTCGGCGACCTCACCACCGGGGCCAAGGTCCCCGTGGACGGGCAGATACGCGCCGGCAGCAACACCAAGACCTTCACCGCCGTCGTCGTCCTCCAGCTCGTCGCCGAAGGAAGGATCGGCCTCGACGCGTCCGTCGACACCTACCTCCCCGGCCTGCTGCGCGGCGACGGAATCGACGGGCGCGACATCACCGTCCGTCAGCTACTCCAACACACCAGCGGCCTGCCCGACTACATGGACGCCCCCGCGCTCTCGGACTTCACCACGGTGCAGTACCGCTACTTCGAGCCCCGCGACCTCCTCGACGGCGCCCTCGCCCAGAAGGCCCGCTTCCCCGCGGGTACCAGCTGGGAGTACAGCAACACCAACTACATCGTCGCCGGACTCCTCGTCCAGAAGGTCACCGGACGGCCCGTCGGCGAGGAGATCACCAAGCGCGTCATCGACCGCACCGGCCTGCGCCACACCTACTTCCCCACCCCCGGGGACACCCGCATCCACGAGGCCCACCCTCACGGCTACTACCGCAGCTCGCCGGACGCGCCTCCGATCGACTACACCGAGATGGACTCCTCGATGGCCTGGGCGGCGGGGGCGATCGTCTCCACCAACACCGATCTCAACTCGTTCTTCACCGCGCTCCTCGGCGGCCGACTCCTGCCCGCGGCGCAGCTCGCCGAGATGCGCACCACCGTCCCCGCCGAGCTCCTGGGCCCGGGGGTCCGCTACGGGCTGGGTCTGCAGAGCAAGCCGCTCTCCTGTGGCGGCCTCTCCTGGGGCCACGGCGGGACCGCCCCGGGCTACCGCTCCCGCAACGGGGTCACCGACGACGGTCGCGCCGCCACCATCACGGTCACCACCATCCCGGACGGGGTCGGCGCGCAGCACATGGCGGACGCCCTGGACGCGGCCCTCTGCCGCTGACTCACCTCTCGGCGTGTACAGGGTGCCGGACGGCGGCCGTCGGCGGGTGGACCGTTCCGCACGGGAGAAGGAACGCGCCGGGCTCAGTCCACGCACGGGATGCCGCCCGCCTTCACCGCCGGCCCCTGCATCGGCAGCCCCGCCGCCGGGTCGGCGGCGGGGTCGGCGGCCGCGGCGCCCGACGGCACGGCCGTCGGGCTCGGGCTCGGACTCCGGGTGACGGCGAGGGTGACCAGGATGCGGCCCGCGGGGACGGCCGAGGAGTAGAACGCGTTCACCCCGTAGCGGGCGGCGAGGTGCTGCGCGTCGCCCTTGGCGCCGGACCCGTACGCGACGGTGGTGGACCTGGTCCTGGCCGGGGCGTCGCCGATCCGGCCCGCCTGGTAGCCGAGTTCGGCCAGCGCCCTGGACTCCTCGGCCGCCGCGCCCGCCCCCGCGGCCGCGTTGACGTCGACCACCGACTTGGGCGGCACGCTCGGGGTGGCGGAGGCCGACGGGGCCGCTTCGCTCGGCGCGTCCCCGGGCGGCGTGGTGGCCGGAAGGGGCGGCGCCGGTTCGTGGTTGAAGAGCTGCCGGACGATCTTCCTGATCAGCACCGGGTTGACCGTGTTGACCTCCTGCCCGCCGACCGTCTTGAAGCCGCTGATCGGCAGCGTGTTGAACTCCACGTTGCCGCCGGTCAGGTTGGGCGCCTGCTGGGCGAAGTCGAGGATGTTCCACTCGTTGTCGATGACCACGTCCTTCTTCACCACCGCGAACAGCTTCTGCATCTGCCCGAAGTCGTTCAGGATGCCCTGCTGCTTGAGCTTGTACTCGACGGAGGACAGGAACGCCTGCTGCCGGTGCGTGCGGTCGAGGTCCCCGTTGGTGAGGTGGTGGCGCTGGCGCACGAAGGAGAGCGCCTGCGCGGCGTTGAGGGAGCTGATCCCGGCCGGGAGCTTGAGGCCGGTGCCACCGCCCTCGTGGGTGGCGGTCCGGGCGATGATCGGATCGTCCACCGGGTGGTTGAGGCAGACCTGGATCGGCTCGACCGCCTTGGCGATGTCGTAGAAGCCGATCAGGTTCACCTCCGCGAAGTGGTCGATCGGGACGTTCAGGAAGCTCTGCACGGTCTGGATGGTGGCCGAGCGGCCGGCCTCGCGGCTCTGCCGTTCCAGCATCGCCTTGGAGAGCCCCTTGCCGGCCAGCTTCAGCTCGGCGGCCTCCTTGGCGATGCCGTACGCCTCCTTGATCTTGTGCATCCTCCCGTCCGCGCCGACGGTCTGCACGTAGTCGTCGCGCGGGACGGAGAGCGCGGTGACCTTGCCGCCGTTGGCCGGGATGTGCAGCACGATCAGGGCGTTGGTGTTGTACCCGCCGATCCCGCTGGAGCCGGCGTGCAGTTCGTCCTCCACGAACTGCTTGGGCAGGTCGTTGCCGTCCATGTCCTTGCGGCTGTCCAGGCCGATCAGCAGCAGGTTGACGGACTTGTCGAGGTGCGGCGGGGCGTTCTTCTTGGCCTCGCTCAGCGCGGTGGACTTGATCATGCCGTCGTCCAGGCTGCGGTACTCGTACCAGGTGAAGCCGCTGGCGCCGAGCACGGCGGCCGAGACGGTGCAGGCCAGGGTGCGCCCGGCGACGGTCAGCGGGGCGGCGCGACGCCGCAGGGCGCGCCCGCGCCGATCGCGGCCGCCGGTACGGCTGCTGCCACCGGTACGACTGCTGCCGCGCTCAGCCACGGCGGCCCCTTCCGACCGGGGCGGCCGTCCGGCCGGTTCGTCGGCGCTCCGGCGCCGGCCGGCGGCGGGCCGACACGGCGCGGACCGCGACCACGGCGAGCGCCACCGCCACGGCTGCGGCCATCACCGGGAAGGCCCCGACCACCCAGCGCAGCGCACCGGTGCCGAGGTTCTCGCCCCGGTACTTCCCGGGGTGCGCCAGGTACTCGACGCCCGAGGCGGTGAGCAGCACCACGACCGGCGCGGCCGTCACCACCCACCACCGACCCGCCCGGCTGCACAGCACTGCCGCGGCCGCCGTCCCGAGCACCGAGCCCACCCCGAAGAGGAGTCCGACGCCCGGCCCGTCGAGCGCGTCCGCGACCGCCCCGAGCAGCGGCAGCCCGACCGCCGAGAGCGCGACCGCCCGCCCGCCGCGACGACGTGCCTGCTGGCGACGGCGGGCGGCCCCTGGACGCGGCCCGCGGGCCGGCCGGGGCGCCCCGGGGCCCGCGAGGCCCCCGGGGGTGCCTGGGGCTCCCGCACCGGCCGCCCAGGAGCGCTGGGCGGGCAGGGCGCGGTCCTCGGTGCGCGGTCCCGCGTCCTGGTACGGCGTTCTCGCCCGCTGACCGGCCATGCGCACTTCCCTCGATCGTTGCGGCCGCGGCGGAGCGATCGCGCCGCCGCGCGTGCCGGGACGCCTTCGGTCCTGGTGACGTCCGGGCGGGGATCCCATCCTCTACATTCCTGTAGAAGACTGTCTGGAGCATACGAACCCATTTCAGCAAAGTCATCCGCCGCCACCCGGCGGCGGCGAACCGCCTGGTGGGCCGTCGTTAGGATGGTCATGATCCCCGCCACGTCGGCACACCATCAGGAACGCATCAGAGGAGCAGAGCGTCACCATGTTTGAGAGTCTGAAGAACCTTGCGGACAAGGCCACCGACCTCGCCCGCGAGCACGGCGACGTGATCGGGCAGGGCCTGGACAAGGTCGGCGACGCGATCGACGACCGCACGGACGGCAAGTACAGCGGGCAGATCGACACCGGAGTCGAGAAGGCGAAGGACTTCCTGCACAACCTCGACGGCGACCGGAAGCCCGCCGAGTAACCTGCCGCAGGGAGCGATCAGCCGCACGGCGCCCGAACGGGCGCACGAGCGAACGGGGAGGGGCGGCAGCGGTGAGCGAGGAGAAGAAGGGGTCCGGCCGGGGACGCTGGCTGGTGATCGGCGTCGTGGTGGTGGCCGGACTCGGTCTCGTCCGCGGCAACGGCCACGACGGCGCGGCCTCCGCCGACCCGTCGCCGACCGCCGCCGCCTCCGGCCCCTCCGCGGGCGCCGCGCCGTCGGCCGGCTCCCCCGCGACGCCGTCGAAACCCCCGAAGCCCTCGGGCCGCTACGACCCGGCCGACTACGCGGCGCCGGTCCGCCAGTACGCCGCCGAGGCCGGGGTCAACCCGCAGCTGCTGATGGCGATCCTCTACAACGAGTCGTACAAGCCGCACGACCCCGAACTCGAACGGGCCTGGCAGCGCGGCAAGCCGGACGCCTCGTTCGGCATCGCCAACATGCACCGGGCCGCCTTCGACGACACCAAGCCCGGCCGCCCGTTCGCCTCCCGGCAGTGGGAGGAGCTCCCGGACGACCGGAACCTGGCCGTCCAGGCGGCCGCCTGGCACCTGCACGACCTCGCCGCGCAACTGCCCGCGCGCCCGGGCGTTTCACTCACCCGGGACGAACTGGTCGCCCTCGGCTACAACGCGGGCGCGGGCAACATGCTGGCCTTCGCCCGGGGCGTCAAGATCGGCTCCCAGGCGCAGTCCTACCTCGACCGGCTGCGCGACAACTGGTCGAAGTCCGGCGAGGCCGTGAAGTAGCGACGTCCACCCGGTCAGCCGGCGCCGCCGGCGACGTCCGGCCGTCAGCTGACGCCGACCCGGGCGGACCAGACCCTCCGCCAGGCCAGCGCGTCGGCGACGCCCTCGGCGAGGCCGCGCCGCGGCCGCCAGCCGAGCAGGTCCCGAGCGGTGTCCACGACGGCGTAGCAGCCGATCACGTCCCCGGGCCGCGGTCCCGCCTCCCGCACCTCCAGGCCGGTGCCGACGACCTGTTCGAAGGCGGCGATCAGCTCCCGCACGGTGGTCCCGTCCCCCGTGCCGACGTTGATCACCCGGTAGCGGTCCGCCACCCCCGGGGCGATCACCTCGTCGAACCGCAGCAGCGCCGCCACGTGCGCCTCGGCGAGGTCCTGGACGTGGACGTAGTCGCGGATGCCGGAGCCGTCGCGGGTCGCCCAGTCGGTGCCGGTCACGGTGAACGGGGTGCCGGTGGTGTGCGCCTCGATCAGCTTGCCGAGGGCATGGGTGGGCCGGAGGTCCTGGAGGCCGGTGCGCAGCTGCGGGTCGGCGCCGATCGGGTTGAAGTAGCGCAGGGCGATGACGCGCTGGCGCTCGGCGCCCTCCCCTCGGGTCCAGTCCTGGAGGACCTGCTCCATCATCTGCTTGGTGCGCGCGTACGGGCTGCCGGCATCGACCGCGCTGCTCTCGTCCACCCTGGCGTCGGGGGTGGGGGCGTAGATCGAGGCGGAGCTGCTGAAGACGACCCGGGTGCAGCCGTGGCGCTGGAGGGCGTCCAGGAGTTCGACGGTCTTGGCGACGTTCTCCCGGTAGTAGTACAGCGGTTTGGCCACCGACTCCGGTACGACGATCTTCGCGGCGCAGTGCACGGTGGCGTCGATGTCGGGATGCTCGGCGAAGATCCGGTCGAGCAGGGCGGCATCGGCGATGTCACCCCGGTAGAAGACGCGGTCCGCGACGAACTCGGTCCGTCCCCGGGACAGGTCGTCCAGCACGACCGGGGTGATCCCCCGGTCGAGCAGGGCGGAGGCGACGGTGCTGCCGATGAAACCCGCGCCGCCGGTGATCAGGACCTTCTTCATGCGCGGACGCTCCCTTGCGGTCGTCGGGCGCCCGGTGGCGCCCGGTGACCGCAGGGACGTCGGTTCGCACCCGGCCGGTTCCGCGGCGCGGGCGTCCCCGCTCCGGGGGCGGGCGGTTCCGGGCGTCCCCGCCCCGGTGACGGCCCACCTCCGGCGACGGCTCGGCCACGCTGACGGCCCACCTCCGGCGACGGCTCAGCCTCGGTGACGGCGCAGCCAGAGTCCGGTGGCGACCAGGACGACGGCCACGCAGGCGGTGCCGATGGCTGCCCAGGTGGTGGCGTCCGAGGTGGTCGCGTGGAGGGGCCGGGGCGCGGCCTCCCGGGCGGAGACGGCGGACGCGGTGCTCCCCGGCGCTGCGGTGGTCTCCCGGAGCGGGGCTGGGGTCACCCCGGCGGACCGCGGCGAAACCTCGGGCAGTGCCGTGCCCGCCGTGTCCGTGGGCACCGGGTCGGCGATGGCGACGGTGTCGACGTCGAGTTCGCTCTCGCCGTGTCCGAGGGCGGGGAAGGCGCAGTCCACCGTCACCCGCCAGTGCCCGACCGGGAGGGCCTCCCGCGTGGTGTACGTCCCCTGGAGGCCGGGGACGGTGACCAGGCGCCAGGGGCCGACCGTGCGGCCGTCGGAGGCCGTCGCGAAGAGCGTGCCGGCGAACTCCCCGGTCACCGGGTCGTGGTCGTTCTCCCAGGTCGCGACGGTGCTGACCCGGCCGTTCTGCTGGCCGGTGACGTCCAGGTGGACGTTGTCGCCGTGGGCGGCGGCGGGTACGGCCGCCGCCAGCAGGGCCGCGGCGGTGAGGGCGAGGGCGGTGAGGTGGGGGTGGGTTCGCATACGGGAGGGTCCTCGGGGCGGTGTGGGGGCAGGGATGCTGGGAACGGCCGGCGCCGGGGACGACTGCCGCTGGGTGGGCGGCGGCCGTTCCCGGCGCGGCGGACCTGCCGGCCCGCGGGCCTCGGGGCACGCGGGCGTCGGCGGTTCGGGTCGAAGGGTCGGCCGGCGTACGGGCCGACCGGTTTTACGGGCTCACAGGAACAGCCTTACCCCGAACGGCTCACAAGGTCTTCAACAGCGACCAGTTCCGGTAAGGGCCGGCGCTCGGCCGGCGCAGCTCCGGCGGCCGGCCGCCGCGGTTCCACCGTCCGCCGGTTCCGGGCACCGTCGCACCGCCGCCCGCGGTGGGGGTGAACCCGCGGTCGGATTCGGCGAGTTGCCGCTTGCGAGCGACCGCGAAGGTGCACGGCCGCCGCCCGGCGCGCCGGCCTGGAACCACCGTGCGCGCTCGGC
Organism: Kitasatospora sp. NPDC005856; assembly: GCF_040629945.1. NCBI lineage: Bacteria > Bacillati > Actinomycetota > Actinomycetes > Kitasatosporales > Streptomycetaceae > Kitasatospora > Kitasatospora sp. NPDC005856. The sequence goes on from NZ_JBEXWT010000007.1 coordinate 149,398, forward strand.
TCGACTTCTCAAGTCGGCTGAATTCGGCGCGATCTGACTGATAGCCACCTCGGGGAGCGGCTCTCCGCGGCACCGCCGATGAAGTCCGCCGCTGGGGTGTCCCATCGCGCCCCTCTCCTCGCACGACGACCCGCGCCCTCCCGCGATGGCGGGAGGGTCGGGTCTTCCGACGCTTCGGAGAGCGGGAGGGGCAACCGGGAATAACGGAAACCTCTTGCGGAATTCCGCTGCCGGCCCGGCCGTTCACGTCGCCCGGACGGCGAACGGGCAGACCGGGAAGACCGAGACCGGCCCAACATGCCATCGACCAGGGAGCGATGACGAACCATCAGATCAGGTCGGATCAGGCGGCGGCCTTCACCGGCTCCACCCGGAACGCCGGCACCGCCGCCACCGCGCCGGCGCCGTAACCCCCGTGCAACCGGGCCAGCCCGGCCGCCAGGGCGGCCCGGTCCCCGGCGAGCCAGAGCCGCAGGGCCGCGGAGAGCGCGGCGCTGGCCGGCCCGGCCGCGGGGCCGCCGGTCCGCACCAGCCGCTCGCCGAGCAGCGGCAGCAGGTCCGCGACCGGGGCGGGCAGCCACAGGGTGAGCGCGAAGGGCGCCGGCCTGGCCAGAACGCGCAGCAACGGGAGGACGCAGGCGTCGTCGTGCAGCGTCGGGATGACCTCCAGCAGCCCGTCCACCGCCACGTCGGAGACGTCGCCGCCGTGCCCGCGCGCGAGGTCGCGCAGCAGCGCGCGCTCGGCGGCGGTGATCCGGACGGTCAGCATGACCTCGTCGCAGTCCATGGTCCCGGCCCCTTGTCGTGGAGAGTTCGTGGTGCGGTCGTCGCGTCGTGGTGTCAGTCCTGTGCCGAAAGGGTTCCTGCCCCGATCCGGCCGTCCGATACCGGCGCTATCAGGCCGTAGTGACCGTCGAAGCGGCGGTAGAGCACCCGCGCCCGGTGGTCGCCGGGATCGGTCCAGCCGACGAACGGGCCGCCGGTGAGCCAGAGTCGGCGGGCCGCCTCGGCGAGGTCGAGCGGGGGCATCGCGCCGGTGCCCGCGGCGCACAGTTCCACCGTGCCGCCCGGCGAGCAGCGGTGGACCAGGCCGTCCCGCCCGGTCGCGGCGTCCGCGAAGAGGTGGAACCGCCGGTCCAGGGCGAGCAGTTCGAGCACGGCCTGCTCGGGGCTGCGGCGGGCGAGCACGACCGCCTTGTGCCGTGCGATCCGCCGCTGGGCGAGCGGACGGTCGGCGAACTGCGGGCGGTAGGCGCTCTCGTGCGCGGCGGCGAAGCCGATGTCGCCCTGCTCGCGCAGTCGGACGGCCCGGCCGGCCAGCGTGCCGAGCACCAGGTCGACGGACTCCCGTGCGGTGCCGGTGGCCAGCTGCACCCGGACCGGCCCGACGTCCGCCAGCTCGACGTCCGCCTGGGCCAGCGCGGGCCGGGTCACCGAGCGGTCGCGCGAGCGGGTCAGCCGCAGTCGCAGCGCACGGGCGTCGGGGCCGAGCGCCGTGGCGGTGTCCAGCGCGCGGGCCCGGGCGTACTCGGCGTCCTCGCGGGGCAGCTCGCCGCGGATCTCCACCCGGACGTCGAGGGCCGGCCGGTGGCGCAGACGGGTCATCAGGTTCCTCCTTCTTCGCATCCATGCTGTCCCTCGCACGCCCGTGCGGCGAGGGTCCAAAGACCCTGCCTCACAGACAGGACGCCACCACCCGTACGGACGCATCCGCGCAGGTCAACACCGAGTTTCGAGCACGCACGAAAGGGTCGATCCACTCGGCCGTTGGAGTGATCCCCGCACATTCGGCGCAACGCTCGGGAAACCGGCGCGTTTGCTCAACGTGCGCCCTCCCGCCGGGGGCGCGCGCGGGGCCCGCGCTGGGCGGTCCCCCGCCTGCCGGCCGGCCCGCCGCTGCCACCCGGCATCGCCCGCACCGGCCACTCTGGTGAGAGGTAGTGTCATGTCCCTGCTGACCGAGACGCGGAAGCTGATCGTTCCCCCGAGAACCGCTCCCGGCCCGTCCCCGTTGGCCCGCTCCGCCGTCCCGCCGCTGGCCCCCGGCGCCCTGCCCGGCCTCGGGCACGCCGGCGCCCTGCTGCGCGACCCGCTCGGCTTCCTCGGTTCGCTCTCCCGCCACGGCGGGGTGGTCCGCATCCGGCTCGGCCCGCGCACCGTCTGCGTGGTCACCGACGCCCGGCTGGTCCACACCCTGCTCGTCGCACTGGCCCACGACTGCCCGCGCGGGGCCGTCCAGGACACCCTCAAGACGGCCTTCGGCGACGGCCTGCTGATGTCCGAGGGCCAGGCCCACCGCGACCGCCGCCGGATCATCCAGCCGGCCTTCGGAGCGGACCGGATGGGCGAGTACCTGGCCGTGATGCAGCAGGTCACCGAGGAACGGGCCGGACGCTGGCGCCCCGGGCAGGTCCTCGACGTGGCCAAGGAGATGAACCACCTGGCCCTGGAGATCGTGACCCGCTCGCTGTTCGACGCCCGGCTCAGCGAGGACGCCACCGTCGCCTTCCACCGGGCGCTGCCGGACCTGGTGAAGGGCCAGATCGTCCAGTCCCTCTACCCGAACCCCGCGCTCGCCCGGCTGCCGCTGCCCGTCAACCGGCGCTTCGACGACGCCGTGCGGGTGCTCAACCGGGTGGTCGACCAGGCCGTCCGCGGACGGACCGCGACCACGGGCCCCGGAGCGGGCCGGCGCACCCTGCCCGCCCTGTTGCGCGCCGCGACCGACCCGGCCACCGGGTGCCCGCTCACCGAGGCCGACGTGCGGTCCGAGGCGATCACCATGTTCGGCGCGGGCACGGAGACGGTCTCCACCACGCTCACCTGGCTGCTGGACGAGCTGCTGCGCCACCCCGAGGTGGAGGCCCGGATCCTCGCCGAGCTGGACGAGCACCTGCCCGCGGGCACCGTGCCCACCCCGGAGGCGCTGGCCCGGCTCGCCTACACCCGCAGCGTCACCCAGGAGGTGGTGCGGCTGCACGCGCCGAACGCCTTCCTGATGCGCACCGCCCAGGTGCCGGTCGAGCTCGGCCCGTACCGCGTCCCGGCCGGCACCGAACTGCTGTACAGCCTCACCGCGCTGCACCGCGACCCGGTGCGCTACCCCGAGCCGCTGAGCTTCCGACCCGAGCGCTGGCAGGACGGCGGCGGCTCCGGGCGGCCGTCCTTCCTGCCGTTCGGGGCGGGCAAGCACAAGTGCATCGGCGAGGCCTTCGCCTGGGCCGAGCTGACCGTCGCGGCCGCGGCGATCCTGCGCCGCTGGCGGCCGGTGGCGGTGCCGGGTTCCCGGGCCCGCGAGGTGGTGTGGACGACGGTCCAGGCGCACGGCCTTCGGGTGCGGCTCGCGCCGCGCGGCGCGCGCTCCCCGCGCGGACGCACCGCGACGGCCTCCCGCGAGGGCGACGCCGCGTCCTCACCTGGGGCCACAGCGCCCTCCTCGCCCAGTGAGCCACCGCCGGTCCGGTGTCCGTTCACGGGCGCCACCCGGGCGATCATCCCCGTGGCCGTGGCCGTGGCCTCTGGCCCAGCGGGTCCAGCGGGTCCGGCTGGCCCGGCGGCTCCGGCGTCAGCTGTTCCGACCTCAGTGGCTCCGACCTCAGCGGCTCCGACGAACCGGACAGCTCCGGCGGGCCCCCGGCCACCCCGCGACCTGCGCCGCACCGCCGACCGGCACGCCGACTGGGCGGTCCGCCGCGGACTGCTCACCCCGTCGGAACTGCCCCGCTACCGGGCCTACGCACTGCAGGAGCTGATCGGCCACGCCTACCCCCGCGTCCGGGGCGCCGAACTCGACCTCCTGGTGGACGTGCTGGGCTGGTTCACCATCCTGGACGACCGCTTCGACGGCTCGCCCGGCCGCCACCCCGCCGAGGCCCACGCCGTGGTCGACCCGCTGATCGCGGTCCTCGACGGAGGCCGCGGCGGCAGCCCGTCCGAAAGCCACCTGCTGCTCGCCTGGCGGGAGTTGTGGGCCCGGCAGACCGCCTCGATGTCCCCCGAGTGGCGCGCCCGGGCGGTCCGGGAGTGGCGGTCCTGCCTCGCCACCTTCCCCGCCGAGGCCGACCACCGCGCCCGCGGCACCGTGCCCGCCCTCGGCCTCGACCTGACGGACACCATGAAGCTGCGCCGGCACGGCAGTTGCCTCTACCCGTTCATGAACATACTGGAACGGGTCCACGGCGCCGACGCCCCGGCCGCACTGCACGCGGAGCCCGCGCTGCACCGGCTGCGCGCCAACACCGCCGACGCCGCCACTCTGATCAACGACCTCTACTCGCTGAAGCGCGAGGAGCGCCAAGCCGGGCCCGCGTTCAACACGGTGCTCACCCTCGAACGGACCCACGGCTGGACGCGTGGCCGAGCGGTCCACGCGGTGCGCGCCCGGGTGGAGCGACTGCAGCAGGAGAGCGAGGAACTGCGCCGCGAGCTGCTGCGCCGCCACCCGGCCGGGCGCTGGTACCTGGACGGCACCCGGGAGCTGGTCGCCGGCGTGCAGGCCTGGACCAGCACCAGCAACCGCTACCTGGTGCCGGACGGCGGGCGGCGCCGGTGAGCCGTCCGTTCCCGGCGCGCTACTTCCGGCCGCCGAGCGCGAACAGCAGCAGCACGAAACCGGCGAACAGGTGCGTGGCGAAGATGTAGATGCCCGCGCGGATCAGCATCGCCTTGCGGCGCCGCTTCTCGTCGCTCGTGCTGTCGCTCATGGTGGTGCTTCTCCTCGGGTCGGGCGGACGGGCCGGGCGCGCCTCAGCGGGACCGACCACCGGGGGCACGCAGCTCGGTGAGCAGAGCGCCCTGGTCGGTGATCAGCTCGGTCAGGATCCGGCGGGCCGCGCGCAGCAGCTCGGCGACGTCCGGAGTGCTGAGCGCGTACACCACGGTGTTGCCCTCACGGGTCGCCGTGACCAGCTGGGTGCGGCGCAGCACCGCGAGCTGCTGGGAGAGGTTGGACGGCTCGACCTCGATCTCCGCCAGCAGCTCGCGCACCGGCCGGGGGCCGTCCTGGAGCAGCTCCAGGACCCGGATCCGCACGGGGTGGCCGAGGGTGCGGAAGAACTCCGCCTTGGCCTGGTACAGCGGTACCGGCATCGTCCGTGTTCTCCCTCGGTTCCGGCTCGGTGGTCGTCCGGCCGGGCGGGGTTCGATGCCGCGGCCGGTAGGCATCATCGCGACAGATGAAGATTTCTTCAAGTCGTCACTGTGCGTCGACCCGCGACAGCGCTCCGGCGAGACCGCGGAAGTCGCCCGACGGGCCCTCGTCGGGCGGGTCCGCCGCAGGGACCCGGCCGTTCGGCGGCATGCGAAAGCCGATCCCGGGAGTCCGCCAACTCCCGGGATCGGCTCAAACGGTGACGAACCGTCAGCAGTTCACCGGCACGTTCACCGTGGCCGGCACCTGGCCGCTCCAGAACCCTTCGACGTCGAAGGACACGTGCACGGTGGACCCGCAGGCCACGGTGGCCGAGATGCCGTCGACCCGCACGGTGGACACCTGGAACACGGTGCGGCCGTTCACGGTGCCGAGCGAGGCGCCGCCGGTCACGTCGGCCGACAGGTGGGTCACCAGCTCCTGCGGCGCCGGCGGCCACGGGGTGCCCGGGGACGGCGGGCCGGCCAGGCCGATCTTCCCGTAGATCGCGACGCTGTCACCGGTCACGTCGGCACAGGCGTAGGTGGCCAGACCGGCCTGCAGGCTGTAGCTGCCGCAGGTGGTGACGGTGGTGGTGGCGACGGCCGGGGCGGCCGCGAACGCGGGGACGGGGGCCGAGAGCAGGGCGGCGGCGCCGACGGCACCGGCGGCTATCCGGGCGATCCGGTTCATGGGTTCCTCCTCGAAGGGGGCGGTACGGACTGGGACAGGTGGCGTGGCACATATGACATTTCATAGGTCCACGACAGGAACTTTCCCATGCGATTCCTGTGCACTGACCCAGATTTACCCTTGGAAGTGAGGGCTCGACCGAAACCAGCCCTTCGATGGCTCAATCACCCTGGACCGGCAGAACTTCCGCACCCTTGCGGGCAACGCCCACGTGGAGCCCGGGTGAACCGTGTCCGAACCGCCCCGCCCCCGCCCCGCCGGCTCAGCCCAGCGCGCCGCGCAGGGCGTCGACCCGGGCCACGGCCTCGGTGAAGGCGTGCCGGTCCAGGCGGCCGTCGTCCAGGGCGGCGGCCAGCGCCTCGGTGGCCTCCTGGGCCTGCCGGGGGTCGCGGGCGGAGCAGAGCAACAGGTCCATCCCGGCCCCGGCGGCGGCCAGCGCCCGGTCGCCGGTGCCGCCGTACGGGGCGAGCGCCTGGGCCTCCATGGCGTCGGTGACGGTCACGCCGTCGAAGCCGAGCCGGCCACGCAGCTCGCCCTGGATGATCGTGGGCGAGAACCCGGCCGGGTGGTCCGGGTCCAGCGCCGGGTAGACCGCCCACGAGGCCATCACCAGCCGCACGCCCGCCGCGATGGCCGCCCGGTACGGCGCCTCGCCCCGGGCGCGGAGCTGCGACAGCGGGACGTTCAGGGTGACGGGGCGCTCGTCGGTGTTCTCGCCCCGGGGCGCGGCGCCGAGGCCGGGGAAGTGCTTGGCGGTCGCGGCCACGCCGAGGCCCTGCTGTGCGGCGAGGAAGGCGCTGCCCAGCTCGGCGACCTCGGTCGGGTCCTGGCCGTAGGAGCGCTCGGAGTGGTCGATGAAGTTGTCCGGCGTGTCGTAGACGTCGAGCACCGGGGCGAGGTTGAGGTTCAGCCCGGCGTCGGCGAGGGTCCGGGCGGCGCCGGCCCCGGATTCCGCGGCCGCGGCGACCGCGTCCGGCGCCAACCCGACGCGACGGGCGGAGAGTTCGGGCGCGCCGGGCAGCCTGCGGACCTTGCCGCCCTCCTGGTCGGTCATCAGCAGCAGGGTGCGCGGGTGCGGCGCCTCGGCCGCGGCCTGCTTCAACTCCGTCACCGCTTCGGCGAGTTGCCCGGGACTGGTGACGTTCTCGCCGAACAGGATCACCCCGGCGGCCCGCCCCTCCCGGATCGTCCGGAGCACCCCGGCCGGTGGTGTCGGGCCGGAGTACGACAGCACGATCCGCCGCCCGGCGAGCGCCCGGGGGTCCTCCCGCTCCAGGCCGGCCATCGCCGCGCTCCTCTCGTTCACGGTTCCCGTAGCGCCCGCAGCGCCCGGGGCGTTCGCAGCCCCCGGGGCATTCGCAGCGCCCGGAGTGTTCGACGCTCCCGGAGCGCCCGGCGGCCGGGCGGACGAACCGAGCGGCACCGGGCCGAGCGCGATCCCCATGACGGCCAGCAGCACCCCGAACTGGGCGAGACTTCGGAACGGGGCCATCCGGCCTCCCGGGTCGACATGTGACTTCGGCACGTCAACGTACCCAGGGGTGCGGTGGGGCACTCCCCTCTCCACCGGATTCATCCGATAATCCGCCTTAATATCCTCAAGGCGACACCCTCGAACGTCGGACCAGCCGTCCCAGGACGGCGACCCCCTCCGCGATCTCCGCCGCCGAACCCGCCGCGTACCCGAGCACCAGGCCGGGCGGGTACGGAAGCCGGGCGTGCCAGGAGAGCGGCTGCACCTTGACCCCCTCGGCCAGGGCGGCTGCGGCCAGCTCGGTGTCACTGCGGCCGGGGCTCTCCGGAAGCGTCAGCATCAGGTGGAGGCCCGCCGCCGCGCCGTGCACGGTGGCTCCCGGCAGGTGGGTGCGGATGGCGGCGATCATGGCGTCCCGGCGGCGACGGTGGCGGCGGCGCAGCAGCCGCAGATGGCGGTCGAGGTCGCCGGACTCCATCAGCCGGGCGAGGACCAGCTGGGTCAGCACCGGGTTGCCGAGGTCGGCGAAGCGCTTGGCGTCCAGGACGGCCTCCCGCAGCCGGGCCGGGACCAGCAGCCAACCGGTGCGCAGCGCCGGAGCGAGCAGCTTGGAGATGCTCCCCGCGTAGCAGACCCGGCCCGGCAGGGCGGCGCGCAGGGCCGGGACGGGCGGGCGGTCGTAGCGGTGCTCGGCGTCGTAGTCGTCCTCGATGACCAGACCGCCCTCCTCCGCCCAGCGCAGCAGTTCGCGCCGCCGGTCGCCGCCGAGCACGACGCCGGTCGGGTACTGGTGGGCGGGAGTGAGCAGGACGGCCGGGGCGCCGGTGGCGCGCAGCGCGTCGACCCGGATGCCCTCGGCGTCGACCGGGACCGGCGGGGTGGCGGCGAGCCAGTGGGCGAGGTGCTGCCGGGCGCCGAGCGAGCCCGGGTCCTCGACCGCGACCTCGTCGATGCCCGCCCGCCCGAGGGCGCGGCCGAGCAGCGCGAGCGCCTGGGCCGTGCCGGCGACGATCAGCACCTCGTCCGGATCGGCGCGGATGCCCCGGTTGCGGGCCAGCCAGTGGGCGACGGCGCGGCGCAGGGCCGGGGTGCCGCGCACGTCGCCGTAGCCGAGGTCGGACGCGGCGAGGCCGTCGAGGGCGGCGCGTTCGGCGCGCAGCCAGGCGGTGCGGGGGAATGCCGCGAGGTCGGGCACGCCCGGGGTGAGGTCGATCCGGGCGGGGGTGCCGCGCAGCAGGTCGAAGACCTCGGGGCCGGGATCGGCCCGGAAGAGCGTGGTCGCCGGGCGGGGCGGTTCCGCCACCGGTGCCGCGGGCGCCTCCGCCGGTACCGCGGGGGCCGCGACCACGACCGTGCCGCCCCGCCCGCGGCCGGCGACCTGCCCCTCTTCGGCGAGGCGCTGGTAGGCGTCGGTCACCACCCCGCGGGAGACGCCGAGTTCGGCTGCCAGCACCCGGCTGGCGGGCAGCCGGGTGCCGACCGGGAGCCGACCGTCGGCGACGGCCGCGCGCAGCCGGCCGGTCAGCCAGTCGGTGAGTCCGCCGGGCGGGGCGTCGGCGGTGTCGAGCTGCAGGAAGTCGGCACCGGTCTCTTTGGACCGGTCGGGTTCCGCCACTTTGGACCTGTTCACCGGACCATAGTGGCGGCGAGGGTGGGGCCATGACCACGGAAACACCCACGCCCGCGGAACCGGCAGCACCGGAGCGCCCGGACGACCACCACGACTACGTCCACGGCTACTCGCAGACCGAGGCGCAGCGCCTCGGGGACCAGGCCGACACCCTCGCCGAGCTGCTGCACGCGGGCACGGCGTATCCGGCCGGCAGCCGGGTGCTGGAGGCGGGCTGCGGAGTGGGGGCGCAGACCGTGCACCTGTTGGCCGCCAACCCGGGAATCCGGCTGACGGCGGCAGACCTCTCGGCGGAGTCGCTGCAGCGGGCCCGCGCCCGGGTCGCCGCGCAGGCGCCCGCCGCGGACGTCACCTGGCACCACGGCGACCTGCACCGGTTGCCGTTCCCGGACGCCTCGTTCGACCACGTCTTCCTGTGCTTCGTGCTGGAGCACCTGCCCGACCCGGTGGCCGGGCTGGCCGCGCTGCGCCGGGTGCTGCGGCCGGGCGGGACGATCACGGTGATCGAGGGCGACCACGGCTCGGCCTTCTTCCACCCCGAGGGCCCGGCGGCCCGGCGCACCATCGACCACCTGGTCCGGTTGCAGGCCCTGGCGGGCGGCGACGGTCTGATCGGGCGCCGCCTCCACCCGTTGCTGACCGCGGCCGGGTTCGCCCGGGTGTCGGTCCGCCCGCGCACGGTCTACGCCGACGGGGCCCGCCCGGCGCTGGTGGAGGGCTTCACCCTGCGGACCTTCGTCGCGATGGTCGAGTCCGTCCGGGCCGAGGCGCTGGCCGCCGGGCTGACCACCCCGGAGGACTTCGACCGGGGCATCACTGAGCTGCGCCGCGCGGCCGGGCCGGGCGGGACCTTCCACTACGCCTTCTTCGAGGCGGTGGCGGTCAGGCCTCGGTCCTGACGCGGGCCGGGCCGGGTCGGGGGAGGCGGGACGGACTCCGGCCGGAGCGTGCCCGTGGGCGGGGTCGTGGACGGGGGTCTCGACCGCGCCCACGGGTGCAGCCGACCCGGCGACCCGGCGACCCGGCGACCCGGCGCTCATCGACCCGCCTGGCGGGCCTCGTGGACCGGCCGGAGCGGACTACTCCGAACTGTCCGCGAGGTCCGCCAGCAGGGTGCGCATCACCTCGACGAGCGCGGCCCGCTGCCCCTCGTCGAGGCCCGCCAGCATGCGGTGCTCGGTGGCGAGGTGGTCGGGCAGCGCGCGGTCGATCAGGGCGTGTCCCTCGGGGGTGAGGGCGACCTCGCGGCTGCGGCCGTCCTGGTCGCTGCGGGTACGGGTGACCAGGCCGCGGGCCTCCAGCCGGTCCAGGCGCTGGGTGATGGCGCCTGAGGTGACCATCGAGGACTGCATCAGTCCGGTGGGGGTGAGGCGGTAGGGCGAGCCGCTGCGCTTGAGGGTGGCGAGGACGTCGAAGGAGGCGGCGTCCAGTCCGTGCTCGGCGAAGGTGCGGTTGAGTTCCGCGTCCACCAGCCGGTAGAGGCGTTTGAGCCGGCCGAACACCTCCATCGGGGAGACGTCCAGGTCGGGGCGCTCGGCGCCCCACTGCGCGACGACGCGGTCCACATGATCTGCCACGGGTTCAGGGTAGGCGATCCCCACTCGTTTCCTTAGCGGTGAGGTAACTGTGAGCCACATCACGCGCCCGATCCGGCGAACGATGCCTTAGCGCTGAGATACATTGCCTTAGTGCTAAGAAATCGCCTCGCCCTCGTCCTGCTGACGGCCCTCGCCCCGGCGGTCTGGGGCACGACCTACCTGGCCACCACCGAACTCCTGCCGCCCGGCCGCCCGCTGCTCGCCGCCGTCATCCGCTGCCTGCCCGCAGGGCTGCTCCTCGTCGCCCTCACCCGCCGCCTGCCGCAGGGCAGTTGGTGGTGGCGCTCACTGATCCTGGGTGCCCTCAACATCGGGGCGTTCCAGGCGCTGCTCTTCATCGCCGCCTACCGTCTGCCCGGAGGCATCGCGGCCACCGTCGGCGCCGTCCAGCCGCTGGTCACCGCCGGGCTCTCGGCCCTGATCCTCGGCGACCGGCTCACCCTGCGCACCGTGCTGTCCGGCATCGCGGGAGTCGCGGGCGTCAGCCTGCTGGTGCTGCGGGCCAATGCCGAGCTGGACGCCATCGGGCTGCTCGCCGCGCTCGGCGGCGCCGTGGTGATGGCCGCCGGCATCGTCCTCTCCAAGCGCTGGGTCTCCCCCGCGCCGATGCTCGCCACCACCGGCTGGCAGCTCACCGCCGGCGGACTGCTGCTGGTACCCGTCACGCTGCTCACCGAGGGCGCGCCGCCGTCCCACTACACCCTCGCCAACGTGCTCGGCTACACCTACCTCTGCCTGATCGGCGCGGCCGTCACCTACGCGCTCTGGTTCCGGGGGCTCCGCGAGCTGCCGCCGACCTCGGTCTCCTTCCTCTCCCTGCTCAGCCCGGTGGTCGCCACCCTGATCGGCTGGCTCGCGCTCGGCCAGGACCTCAGCCCGCTCCAGGCGCTCGGCGCGCTGGTCGTGCTCGGATCGCTGATCGCCGCACAGACCCAACGGCCGCGCACCACAGCGGAGTCGGCCACCGAAGCCGAGCCGGCGGACACCCCTCAGCCCATTCGCACGACCGTCTGACGCCGTCCCGCCGGTACCGTTCCCACCCACCTCTCCCACCACCACCGTTCCCCAAGGAGCACCCCATGCGCATCACCGTGTTCGGCGCCACCGGCAACGTCGGCAGCCGGGTCGTGGCCGAGGCCCTGGCCCGCGGGCACCAGGTCACCGCCGTCATACGGGATCCGGCGAAGCCCCACGGCCTGCCGTCCGCCGCCACCGTGGTCCTCGGCGACGCCCGCGACCCCGAGGACGTCGCCCGGATCTCGGCCGGACAGGACGTGGTGATCACCGCCACCCGTCCGGCGCCCGGCCGCGAGCACGAGCTGGCCATCGCCACCAAGGGCCTGCTGACCGGGATCGCCGGCACCGGTGTGCGGCTGCTGGCCGTCGGCGGCGCGGGCAGCCTCCTCGTCCCGGGCGGCGGCGGGACCACCCTGGTCGACAGCCCCGGCTTCCCCGACGAGATCCGGCCGATCGCCCTGGCCTGCGGGGAGCAGTTCGACCGCTACCGTGCCGCCGGCCCGGACGTCGACTGGACGTACCTGAGCCCGGCCGCACTGCTGGAGCCCGGCGTGCGCACCGGCCGGTTCCGCACCGGCCGCGACGAGCTGCTGGTCGACGCCGAGGGCAACTCGGCGATCTCCATGGAGGACCTCGCCGTCGCGCTCCTGGACGAGGCCGAGCGGCCCGCCCACCGCCGGGCCCGCTTCACCGCCGCCTACTGAGCGCCCGGCTACCCTGCTGCCCGCCCGCCCGCCTGGACGGCTGGACGGCTGGTCACGCGGTCACCTGGAGCCGCCACCCCGGCGGGGGTGTACCCAGCACCACCCCGAAGTCGGCAGTGGGGGTGATCGATCATCAGGCCGGGGCCGGACAGGATCGTTCCGTGACCAAGACCGCAGCCCCCAGCAGCACTCCCGGCACCGCCCACGGCACCGCCCACGCCGGCTCAGCCCCGCAGGGCCGGGCCACCTCCACACTGCCGCCCTGGCAGGCCTAGTGCAGCGCGGTGGCGCCGGCGCCGCTGTCGGTG